>CAIYGK010000620.1 GCA_903925725.1 uncultured beta proteobacterium
ATATTGTCGTCACCAGAGCCACCATCGACTGATTCAATGGATGTCAGGTTCAGCGAAATCGTGTTGCCGCCATCGGCCAGTATGACCTTGTCGTTGCCTCTTCCGCCATCAAATGTCAGGCTCCCCGAGCCAATGGGCGTCGCGACTCTCCACGTTTCGTTGTAGTCGCTGCCTTGAATGATTTTGGTTTGAACCGACGGCACCGTTGTAGCGGCCGTCAAACCTCCACGAGTGAATGTGCCAGTGCCTCCGGCGATAGTAAGTGTGATGTCACCCGTGGCATTGCCACCAAAGGTCACGACGCCAAGTGAATCATATGCGGCGAAGGTAACGGGGACCGGGGTATAGCTGGGCGGATCGGAAAAGTCAACGTTCAGCGTCTTGATTGTGCTTGTTACAAAACTGGCCTTGCCGCCAGTGTAGGAAGAATCGCTGAAGGTCACCGACAGATTGGAGATGTCGTTGGCATTGGCGTGACTGGTCGCACGACCAGTAAGACTGAGCTGCGCCGTAGTGTCAGAGGTTTTGGTCAACACTGCCGTCAAACCGGCAGGAACATTGTTGACCGTTGCTCCAACCAGTGCAGCGCCAATTTGACCGACAAATGTCTCACCACCAACCAGGCTGATCGTCAGCGCGTTGCCGATGGAGCCATCGTTGGCACTGGCTTCAACCAGGGTGGCTGAGCTGTAGGTCAAGGTAGAGTTGACCGACGTTCCTCTGATGGCGGTGGATATGAAATCCTCCAGCTTGGCAGTCGTGGAAACGTCGGTTGTCTCGGTCACAGGCGCGAGCACGGCACGCAGTGCCGCCAGGTCGGTGGTGTTGACGTTTTGCACTTCGGTAAAGTGCTGAGCCACCGCAACTTCGCGCGCCATCTGTGTGGAGGTGTTTCCCCATCGCGCATCAGCCGCGTCCTTGGCTGCGAGATTGCTGAAAATCTGGTAGACCACCTTGCCCCTGCTCCAACCCGCCGCCAGAGCGGTCACGATGTCGGCCACGGCCTCGGCCTTGGCTGCGGCGTCGGCACTGTTCTTGACCACGTTATTGACCAGCAGGGTCGCAAAGTCGACTGGCGCCATGCTGGTGGCGTAAACGTCAGTGAACTCGTGCTTGGTTGTAAAGACTTCAACGATTTGAGCAACGCTCATGCCGCCATTGAAGGCGGTGTCGACCTGATTCAGGTATTCAACACCAGGTGCAGCGTTGTAGGCGACTGCAAAAAACCGATACAGCTCAAGCTTTTGGGGGGTAGGAATAGACACTTTATGGGACTCCTTTGACAGCGCCCCTGCCGGCGTTTTGCACGCCCGAAGTACGGGGCTAAACCCTTCGTTACACGCTGTAACGCATTTGCCGTGCCACTTACAACTGGGGCAGACTTAGGGCAGAAAATGTCAAAAAGTGTCGATATGTGTGTGAATTTAGCCTACTCCGTGGTCAGTCTCCCCGAAATTCTGGAAACGAGTCTATGGAATTTGCTCCATAGTTATGGCGAGCCTTACATTCGGACAAACGGCGAATGCAGGCTCCGCAACTGCGCGTCGACGAACTGGAAGTTCGCTGGTTGCAAACTGTTCTCGGCAGGTATCTGGCCGGAATCGTATTCCCTTCCGTCAATCGTGATCGTGATCGCGGGTATTTGAGTTCCTTTTGGCAAGACCTAGGCAATCTGCAGTGCCTTCATGATCGGCAATTGCTTCAGAGAAAAAGTCTCTGCCTGAGCTGTGATTTCCGCCAGATTTTCTTCGGCTGTCTCCAGCGTATGGCCTTCTTTCACTATCTTTTGCCCCTGCGCCTCCAACAATTGCCAAACTGCCTGGGGCCAATCTCTGGGTTGCTTCTTGCCCTGCGCAATTGCCAGCAAAAACAGTTGCTGGCATCGTGCCACCGCAATACCACCGCCCGTAACCGGGCTTGCGAGAAACGTGATGTCCCCCGAGCTTCGGGCCTTCAGCGCTAGATAGGCATTGAGTCTGTCGGTGCGCTTTCTGGCCTTGGTAATCAGCCCATCATCCTGCACGGCACACAAATGACCAGCACCTATCAGTATCATCGCGGCCTGCGTAAGCTGCTCAAAGCTGATGTTCTTACCGAGGAGCGCCTGTTCGAGTTGCGCCAGCGTCTTCGGCTTGTGATCTGCCAAAATATCCAGAATCGGATCGTAGATGGCTCCCGACAGCGTCGCCTGCAAACTTCCGGTCACCTTGAGCTCAATACCCGCCCTGTCGGCCGTGAGCATAACCTTCTGCGTGCGCAACAATTCCACTGACTCCACCGCAGAGAGTCTGCGCGCCCCCTTGACCCAGTAGTCCTTGCGGAACTGTTGGTTCACCATGAAGTCGCGCACCGTCTGGCGAAACATCGGGTCCGGAATTTCATTCAGCAGCACTTGCTGCTCGGCCGTCAAATTGACGACATCGACTAAGTCAAGGTAATTGGCTGAACAAGCGAAATCTAGTTTGGCCGGGGCAAGCCATTTACTCATGCTTGTAAAAGACATAGGCACCCAGTAACCATTAATATATTCGTGCGCAACATAGTTGCGGTCTTGCTCCTTGATTTTCTTGATTCGCTCGATGATTTGAGGGTTTGCCTTGGCGTAGTTAGGGTTGCTTGCCAAAAGTTTTTCAGCAAAGACCAGGGCATCATCTATGCGCGACAAGATTCCCTGGCCAGACGAACCCATGACCCCAGCATGCTCAGCCAGCAAGTCACGCATGGGCACCATGGCGGCCCAGCCCGGCTGCGTGTTGTAGCTGATGTACAGAACACCGCCAACTTTGAGCTTGCGCCGGACAAAGTCCACAATAACCGCACGGTTCGCATCCGAAATCCAGCTCCAGATACCATGCAGCCCGATGTAGTCAAAATCGGGCAAATCTGCCCGGCCTGCAAACTCGTCAAAAGCCTGGTCAAAGAGCCTGGCCTCATTGCCAACGATGCCAGCAAGCTCTTGGGCAAAAGCCGCTTGTGCCGGGTTAAAGTCCGTACCACTCCACTGCGTCAGCGTGGCCGCCGCATGGATGTTGGTACTCAAGCCCTGGCCGAAACCCAATTCACAGGCAGTACCAAACTCCGGGCAGACCAACCCGGCGTTTAGGAAGGCCAGTTTGACCCGCAGAGGATTGAGCTCGCCATAATAGCCATAGGTGTAGCCAATATCGGCAACGTAGCCGGCAGTCCAGTCAGTCATGGGCAATCCTTGAAGTTCATGAAAAAACTGCCTTCAAGGAGTCAATCCTGGGTGACATTCAACAGTCAAAGGTGATCGTGGGCAATGGAGTTCCTTTTGGAGAGGGTTAGGCAATCTGCAGTGCCTTCATGATCGGCAATTGCTTCAGAGCAAAAGTCTC
>CAIYGK010000621.1 GCA_903925725.1 uncultured beta proteobacterium
AGCCGTTGAGGATCGCCTGACCCGCAGTGACAGCACAGATCAGCCAATGCTGGTTGATGCGCCGTTTGAGCTGCTGGGGCGACGCAAGAATGGTGAAGAGTTTCCGATGGAACTGGCCTTGGCACGCTGGAAATCAGATTCAACGTGGCTTTTCAGCACTACCGTGCGGGACCTCACGGAATGCAGGAGACAGCAAGCACAGATCAAGCTCGACGCTGCAGTGTTCACACAAGCCCGCGAAGGAATAGCCGTAACAGACGCCAACGGAACAATTCTGTGGATCAACAGAGCCTTCTCCGTGATAACGGGTTACGCGGAGTCGGACGTCGTTGGCAACAATTTGCGCCTCCTTCATTCCGGCCGGCAAGATGCAGAGTTCTACCGCCTCATGTGGCAATCCCTCAAGACCGAGGGTCATTGGGTCAGCGAAATCTGGAATCGCCGCAAGGACGGCTCGATTTACCCGGAATGGCTTACGATTTCGGCGCTGCGCAATGATCAGGGATTGACGACGCACTATATAGGCTGCTTCAGCGACATCAGTGAAGCCAAGGCTGCCGAAAATCGCATCGAGTGGCTATCTCACTTTGATCCATTGACCGGACTGCCCAATCGCCGCTTGCTGCAGGATAGAACGGAGCGCGCCATCAGCAGGGTCAAGCGCAACCGGGAAGCACTGACCATGATGCTGGTTGCCATTGACCAACTCAAGCTTGTCAATGACACTTTGGGGCATCACGTCGGTGATGCACTGCTGAAAGAGGCGGGAAAGCGACTCGTCGCCGGCGTGCGCCAGCAAGACACTGTGGCCCGCTTGGGGGACAGGGAATTCGTGCTCTTGCTGCCCGATACCGTTTCGAGCGGAGCGGCTCACCTGGCCGCCGAACTGCTGCGCAAACTGTCCGTTCCCTGCTGCCTCGAAGGGCATGACCTGCGCCTGACAGCTTCCATCGGCATTGCCAGTTGCCCTGAAGACGGCGCAGATTTCGACATGCTCCTCAAGTGCGTCGAGATCGCCCGGCAACGGGCACAAAGCGACCACAGTGTCAGATACCAGTTCTACAGTGATGATATGTACCGGCAAGTGCTGGCTTCGGAGCAGCTCATCAGGGCATTGGGCCATGCAATCGAGCTTGACCAACTGCAATTGGTTTACCAACCTTTTGTCGACTTGCAAGACGGCAGAATCAGCGGCATGGAGGCGCTGTTGCGTTGGCACCACCCTGAATTTGGGACCGTCTCACCGGCCCGTTTTATCCCGATGGCTGAAAGATCCGGCCTGATCAACGGCATCGGCGAGTGGGCATTGCAACGCGCCTGTCGGGACATTCGAAATTGGCTCGATCTTGGCATCCAGGTGCCTCAGGTGGCGGTCAATGTTTCACCTTTGCAGTTTCACGATAACCAGCTGATCGTGCAAGTGAAGAACGCGATGCAGGAGTGGAAGATCGACCCCGCCTTGCTTTACATTGAAGTCACTGAGGGCGCACTGATGGATGATGCCGCCCGTGGCGAAGCCATGCTCAGGGAACTGAAGAACCTGGGGCTGAAACTGTCACTCGACGACTTCGGCA
Organism: uncultured beta proteobacterium; assembly: GCA_903925725.1. Taxonomy (GTDB): domain Bacteria; phylum Pseudomonadota; class Gammaproteobacteria; order Burkholderiales; family Burkholderiaceae_C; genus Rhodoferax. Next base: position 1,575 of record CAIYGK010000621.1, read on the forward strand.
CAGGATACTCATCATTGAGCTATCTCAAGCGCTTCCCGTTCGACAAGGTGAAGATCGACCAGTCCTTTGTGCGGGACATCGTCACCGACAACAACGACGCCGTCATCGTCAATGTGATCATCTCGATGGCCCATGGCCTGGGGCTGAAGGTTGTCGCCGAGGGTGTGGAAACGCAAGCACAGTGTGAGTGGCTGCGAACCAGTGTTTGCGATGAAATTCAGGGCTACTTCTTTTCCAGACCGGTATCGGCACAAGGGATTGAAGAGCTTCTCAAAGAAGGGCGTCATTTGCCAGCGCATCTGTTGCGGCTGAAGAAGCCACGGCGCACCTTGTTGCTGGTGGACGACGAGCCCAACATCGTCTCCACACTCAAGCGCGTTTTCCGGCGCGACGGTCATTTGATCCTTAGCGCCAACAGTGGCCCCGAAGGTCTGGACGTGCTGGCCAAACACAAGGTGGACGTTATCATCGCAGACCAGCGCATGCCTGGCATGACGGGTGTCGAGTTCCTGCGTGCTGCCAAAGCCAGCTACCCGAACACCATCCGTATCGTATTGTCCGGCTATACGGAATTGCAGTCCGTGACCGACGCAATCAATGAGGGAGCCATCTACCGCTTTCTCACCAAACCCTGGGACGATGATCAACTGCGTGACCATATCCACAAGGCTTTCGAATACATGGAACTGCTGGAGGGCAACCGGCAGCTCGACATCAATATTCGTACCGCCAATCGGGATCTGGTGGCTGCCAATCGGCAACTCGGCGACCTCTTGAAAATCAAGGATGACCAGATCGAACGCGATGAAACCACTTTGACCATCGCGCGTCAGGCACTGCAGTTTGTACCAGTGCCAGTGTTGGAAGTGGATGCCCGCGGCCTGATTGACGTGGCCAACCCGGCAACCGCAGACTTGTTCCCAGACGTTCCGGCGCTGGTTGGTATG
>CAIYGK010000622.1 GCA_903925725.1 uncultured beta proteobacterium
AGGCTTGCAAAGATTTGCAAAGTCTTTGCTGGCGCTGTGAAAAGTTGACTCTGTTAAACTTGCCACATCACGCTGTAATTGGTTCGGAGAGATGGCAGAGTGGCCGATTGTACTTGACTCGAAATCAAGCGTACCGCAAGGTACCGTGGGTTCGAATCCCACTCTCTCCGCCAGGGATAACGGTCTGATGCTACTTAAAACATAGCGTCAGGCCGTTTTTTCTTTGCAAAGTCGGTGACGTTCAACGGTGCGTTGACGAAATTCATCAATTTTCGCAACGATAACGCCACGGTTCGTCCAGCGCCGTCCTCTCTCGCCAAACTGCCGATCATTCCGAGTACGGCTTGATCGTTGTCCCGACATTTGACCGGTGCAACTGCACCAGCTTCTGCCGCGACTGCCGCATCTTCAACTGCTCCGCATTCCTGTCGGCATTCACCTTCATCTGCTTCGCCCTGTCCTTAGCAGCCTTGGCCTGATCCTTCAGCCGCTTCACGCGCTGTTCAGCAGCGCCACTCTGTTTGATCTCTTCCAGCGTCATATAAGCCCCCGTAAACAACTATTTACCTGGGGGCTGGGGCTGAGCTAGTAGGGCATTTTTACAGGGTTGCTGATGACTTTTCCGAAGCCATAAATCGCATCCAGCAACAGCCTCGCATCGTTTGGGTTGCGTGCGCTGACAAGCGCCTGCACAACCTTTGTGGTGCCGTCTGAAATCGTCAATTGAATGTTCGCCAAATATGCATTCATCACTCACTCCTTGTCATTGTTGTTTCCGAAATTTGCTGAGCAACTGCCGAGTCAGGCGACCAGCGTCGGCCCATGCACGACGTTGCCGCGGCCATACTGTGCCTCCAGCAGCGACCGCGCTGCGATCGTGTTCTGTGCATTCACCTGCACCCAGACCATCATGGTGCCAATGCCGCCGGATCGGGCGACACGCACATTCGCTTTGTACGTGTTCATCCCATCACCTCACTTTTTCTTCTTTGCGAAGCCAGCACGCAGCGCACCACTGGCCTGCTCGATCTGTGCGTCAAGCTCGCCGGCTTGCGCTGCTTCCTTGATGACTTCCAGCGTTGCAATCAGATCATCCATGCCTGCAACTTCGATGGCGTTCTTGCCCTTGATGATTTCAATCGGCTTCGCGCCATATCGCAGCGCCAGCACGGTCTTGCCGTTTGCAGCAGTAAACCACCACGGTTTCACACGCCGCGCAAGCTCAACCTGCTTACGCTCCCCGGTCTCTGTATCAGTTACAAATTTCACCTTTTTTGCTGCATAAATGCCACCTGCGTTAGCAGCTTTGGCATACGCAATCTGGTCATCCAGTTTCCCAGTCAGCTTCGCTCTACGCAAGACGGTCGGAGATTTTTGACCTGCTTGAACGCTCACGAGTTTAAGTTTCAGTAGTGCAGACATTTTCATTTCCTAAGTAGTTAATGGAAATGCAAGTATGTTTTCAAATCGCGAAACGGTCGACCGGAAATTGCTTTCTTTAAGAAAGCAGTGGCAGATTCCGCAGACCGTGAGAAAAGAGCCACGAAGAGACATGGGCAAAGACAGATTCAGGTTGTCCAAGCAGCAAATCGACCATAACGTGTGCTATCAAACAAGGAGCACACATGGTACTTTTCAAGCTTGGATCAGTCGTAGCAACGCCGGGGGCTTTGCAATTCTGCGAAGCACACAAGATCAACCCGCTTTTGCTGCTTGGTCGTCACTTGGCAGGAGACTGGGGCGACTTGACTGCTGATGATGTGGCCGCAAATGTTCACGCCGTCCAACATGACCTGCGCGTTTTCAGCTCGTACAAATTCAGCGGGGGCAAGGTGTGGGTGATCACGGAGGCAGATCGCAGTTCCACCTGCATGCTGCTTCCGGACGAATACTGAACTTGTCGTGCTGCCTAAACGTCTCAAGTCTCCCCCACTTGCCGGCTAAACTCAAGGAAACAGGACATGCTTTTGGAACAATCAGACTTTTTCAATGCCGCCAAAGTTGGGGCGACTGAACGCAAATCGGTAAACGTCGCTTCAGTACCGCAACGGAGCCCTTTTAGGTACCCCGGCGGTAAAACTTGGTTCATCCCGGACTTGCGCCGCTGGCTTGCTCAAACGCCACGCCCGCACCTTCTGGTAGAGCCCTTTGCAGGCGGGGCCATTGTCAGCATTACCGCGGTGGCGGAGAATCTTGTTGACAATGCACTCCTCGTTGAAAAGGATCCCATGGTCGCCGCCGTCTGGAGAACTATCCTCGGCGGGGAAGCTGAGTGGTTGGCGCAGCGCATCTTGGACTTTGACCTGTCGGTGGAGAACTGCCACGCTGTGCTTGATGTTCCTGAGGTTGAGCCTCGTGAAGAAGGCTTCCGCACCATTCTGCGAAACCGGATCAACCACGGGGGGATTCTCGCGGCTGGCTCGGGCATGTTGAAGCATGGCGAAGGCGGCAAGGGCATTGCGTCCCGTTGGTACCCGCAAACGCTGGCGAAACGCATTCGGGCAATTGATGCAATCCGCCACAGACTCACATTCGTTGAAGGTGACGGCATGGACGTGATGGATGCCCACAAGACGGAGCCCAGCACAGCGTATTTCATTGACCCGCCTTACACGGCAGGAACCAAGGGAAAGCGCGCCGGCAACAGGCTTTACGTGCACTTCCAACTAGACCACGCCAGGTTATTCAATCTTGCCGCGGAAGTTGCTGGAGACTTTTTGATGACATACGACGACGACGCCGAAGTCATGGAAATGGCAGTGAACCGCGGCCTCAGGGTGTGCAAGGTCCCGATGAAAGGCACTCACCACCGTGAGACGCTGGAACTTGTCATCATGCCTAACTTGTCACAATTCTCATAGCTTTGTGTGCAGAACGGCTTCAAAGTCGGCGACATCCCCGCTGTCACCAACTGTAATGATGGCAAGGGCTGTTGCGAAGTCTGTGTAGGTCGTCTCTTGGGCGTTAAGCGTTAGCACCATGCGGTCTTCCGTGGGGTGCTTAATCAGGTCATAGACAAGCCAAGCGACTTCGGCCTTCGGGTCATTTTTATTCAATTTTGCCGGGCTCAGATCCGGCAAAGTGTCGTAAAAACCCTTGTGAAGCACGATGGCCTGCTTCTTGTTCCAAGACTTCAGGATGCCGCCCTTCATGATTAACTGGGGCGCCAGCCGCTTGCGGCTTGAAGACAGGTAGTCCGCTCTAGGGCTCTTGTCGCCCGTGAAGCCTTCCAACTCGTATTTTGCAGGGTTCGCCATGTACTCGGTAAAGGGCACGCGCACGTTGCCGGAGATGTAGACCGCCTGAATTTCCACAGATCCAAAGTCTTCCATAACTGCTTTGGAACCAGCTGGCGCACCTTGAGGGGGCAGTTGCACCTTTGCCAGCACAACGTCTATGTTTCCAGCTGCATCACCGGACTTGGTCTTGATACGCACCTCAGGCATACGCTTGACCGTAGCGCCAGCGGCGAAGAAAAAGGCCGCTGCATCCCTCGCAATAATCCAGCCCTCTTTGAAGCGCGTCGGGCACGTAATGGCGTAGCCTGCGCCGTCCGCGACAGAGCACACACCGAGAGGGTCAGTGACAGATACCTTAGTGCACTTGATGCCTGCACCCTGAAACGGGCATAGCTTGCCAGCGCGCGAAGCAATCGCTGCGGCGCTCTTGTCGTAGAAAGGATACCCAAAGACTTCGAAGATTGGGTAGTTCTTTGCTTTGGGGGTTTTTGTTGCTTTTGTCGCCATAAACGGGTTCCCTTGTTCACGCAACGATACCACTACCAAACATTCGTTTCGATCATTGTTGTAAATGGTAAGTAGTAGGTCGGTGCAAAGCCGATGCTTTTGCTGGTCTGAACAACCGCCCCTCTCCAAAACGAGAGGGGTTTTTACGGCGATACCAGTTTGAGTGCAAGAACACCGCGGCGGTGATAAGTACTTTTGTTCAACAAGCAAAAGGTTAGCACGCCGAATCAGAATCGTGCCGAGACAAAGGGCCTGAAAGTCCTCCCTACTCAAACTCCCCTGGGCTTGCAGAGGTTGTAGCGTTCACAACTGCACCAAGCAGTTGAGCACGGCGTTGAATCAACGAAAGCTAAGCGTTACACAAAAAATATCAAGTTTGCTGCGGGTACGTGAAAGAGGTATGGCCTGCAGGCTGCGCGACAAGTGATCGAAGACGAGTCGCACGATGCAGCGACTACTCACGGGTAGCCCGTCCAGGACGCCATTGCGGCAGGGGATGACATAAGCAATCCAACTCCCTTAGAAAAGTTCCTGTTTCGATCTGTCGCGATGCTGTCATGCACGCGAAGGGATGTGGAAAACCCATGGCAATTTGCTTTGGTGGTTTTCACATACCCTTTCTGTCACTCCACCGTCAGTGATATGAATTCAAACATACCTTAGGCAAGCGGGTGTTCCAAACAAATGAAAGGCCACGAAGTGAAGCAGCACAGAAGCGTTCTGAGTCGAGCGTGAGCGAGATGAGAGAGCGTGAATGTGCCGGTGTAGCGCGAAGCGATGCACCGTAAACCTCAAGAGCATTGATGGGCACGTGCAATTTCCGAGATTTCAATCGACTGCACCCTGCGAATGTCAAGTTCCGCTGCAAGCGGGTGCAGCGGTGATACCCCAACACCACTGACGCACTTAAACGCGCTACAACCCAAAATCTCCCGCCACACATACGCCGGTAGCGAGACACCGGAAAAAACGCTTGTAGGGTTGGACGACATTCTGGCGCGAAGTGTGGGATTTACGCGACCGTCGGGAGGGTAGGGCTAAACCAAAGGAAATGTGCAGAAGCTTTGATCTGCGCTGCAAGTCGTTGATCGATATAGAAACCCGCAG
>CAIYGK010000623.1 GCA_903925725.1 uncultured beta proteobacterium
AGATTCGGGGCGCCGAACTGTTCACGCAGACGCAGTGGCGCCCACAGCGGTGTCTTGCCCACCGGGATCGGAGCAAACCACTCGGGCTCGACCGGCAGGGGAATGCCTTGCGGGTCAGCCGAACCCTCCCAGGCCAGCTCCAGTACGCCTTCTAGCGGTCGGTCCACCTGTTGCTGCTCTGAGCAGAGGTCGCAGAGATAGCGACCCGGCAACAAGTCGTAGTGCGCGCCACAGCGGTAACAACGGTAAAACCACTTCATGTTCAGTTCCGGTCGCCGCTCACTCGGGTGGCAGGATGGCACCCTTGCGCTCGACGATCATCCGGTAGTGTTCCGGTTCACGGTGCTTTGCGAAATTGAAGGTGGTGTTCTTGAAGGAGTTGCAAAGGTCCAGATCGCAGCGCGCTACCGCGAGTTCGTCGCCAGTTGTGGTGCAGGCGCCGACCGTTTCGCCTGAGGGCGCAATGATCAGGCTGTTGCCAATCAGGTCGCAACCTTCCTCGCGCCCGGCCTTGGCCACGCCAACCACCCAGGTGCCGTTCTGATAGGCCCCCGCCTGCATGACGAGCTGGTTGTGGAAATGCGAGAGGTTGTCGTGTTCCGGCGCCGGCGGATTGTGCACCGGTGTGTTGTAACCGAGCAGAATCATTTCCACACCCTGCAGGCCCATGACGCGGTAGGTCTCGGGCCAGCGCCTGTCGTTGCAGATGCACATGCCGAAGATGCCGCCAAAAGCGCGTTTCACGCCAAAGCCCAAGTTGCCGGTTTCGAAGTAACGCTTTTCCAGGTGCTGGAACTCACGCCATGGTTCGTGTTCGGCGTGCCCTGGCAGGTGAATCTTGCGGTACTTGGAGATGATGGCGCCAGTCTTGTCGACCAGGATCGAGGTATTGAAGTGGCGTAGCCGCCCTTCCTCCTCAGTCAGCTCGGCATAGCCCAGGTAAAAACCAATGCCAATACGCTTGGCTTCGTCGAACAGGATCCGGGTTTCAGGGCCTGGCATCTGCGACTCGAAAAAACTGTCGACCTCGGCCTGATCGGCCATGTACCAGCGCGGGAAGAAGGTGGTCAGCGCCAGTTCCGGAAAAACCACTACATCGCAGGCCATGGCATGGGCCTCGCGCATGAGTTCGAGCAGCCGCTTGACCACGCTGGCACGGCTGTCCGCGCGCTGGATCGGGCCGAGCTGGGCGGCGCCGATTTTCACAATTCTCGTCATGTCAACTCTCTCCTAGTCACGAAGCCAGCTGCAGCAGCGTATGCAGCAGCACATTGGCGCCGGCCTCCAGGTCCGCCGGGCAGGTAAATTCCTTCACGTTGTGGCTGATACCGCCCGCACTGGGAACAAAGATCATGGCGGTTGGGCAGACGCGGGCCAGCATCTGGGCGTCGTGCCCGGCGCCGCTGGGCATGCGCTTGACGCTCAACCCGAGTTGCCGTGCGGTGGCTTCGACCAGCGAGATGGTGGACGGGTCAAAGTCCACTGGTTCAAAGCGCGCCAGACGGCGGTTTGTCAGCGTCACGCCTTCAGCACCGGCCACCTCAGAGGCAAAACTGTGCAGGCGCTGTTCGGCGATCTGCAGCGCAGCTTCATCGGTGTTTCGCAGATCCACTGTGAAAACCGCCTTGTAGGCAATCACATTGACCAGATTGGGTGACAAGTTGATGGCGCCCACGGTGGCAACCTGATTGCCGCCCATTTCACGTGCAATCTCACGCGCCTTGTTGGCGATGGCGCAAGCCACATAGCCAGCGTCGTGACGCAGTCGCATGGGGGTGGTGCCTGCATGATTGGAGACACCCAGCACTGTGAACTCGGTCCACGAAATGCCCTGCACACCTTCGACGGCACCAATCGTGATGCCCTCGGCTTCCAGCACCGGGCCCTGTTCCACATGCAGTTCCACGTAGGCGTGCACCTCAGGCTTGCCGCAGGGCGCGGGACCAGCGTAGCCGATGCGATTCAGACAGTCGCCCACACTGGCACCATCGATGCCCACAGTGGCCAGTGCCGCATTCAGCGCCAGGCCGCCGACATAGACCAGGCTGCCCATCATGTCGGGGTTGAAGCGCGCACCTTCCTCGTTGGTGAAGAAGGCTACCGCCAGCGGCCGGCGTGTCAGGATGCCGGCGTCATTGAGCGTCTGTATTACTTCGAGGCCCGCCAGCACACCCAGGTTGCCATCAAAGCGGCCACCGGTTCGAACGGTATCGATGTGCGAGCCAGTCATCACGGGAGGCCCGGCTTCCAGGCCGGCGCGCACGCCGACCACATTGCCGATGCCATCGATGCTGACCGACAGGCCCAGCTCGCGCATCCAGCGCATGACAAGATCGCGCCCTGCGCCATCTTCTGCGCTCAGGGCCAGACGGCAGACGCCACCGCCAGCGATGGCACCAAGCTCACCCAGTTCTTCCAGACGCGTGCCAAGACGCTGGACAGTTATGCGCAACTTGTCGGTTTTAACGGGCATCGAAGGGAGTCTCAAAATCTCACAGCTATGGTCGCAGTGTAGCTGCTCGTTCGAGCGCCTGGCTCTTGATCTGCTCGAACTTCAAAGCATCTGTGGCATCGCGTCAGCGAGGAAATCGAAGACGCTGCGAATACGCGTGCTGGTGCGAATTTCCCGGTGCACGGCGAGCCACATCGGAAGTGGCGGGACTTTGATCTGACCGGGAAGCACCTGCACCACATCCGGGGCGCTGCGTGCCATGTAGTCGGCACAAAATCCGATGCCCAGACCGGCGCGAATGGCCTGCCATTGCACGATCAAGTCATCGCTACGCAGGGCGAAAGACGAACGCGTGGCCGGGAAACCCATGGCCGCAAAACCATGCAGGATGGCCGAATCGGCGTCGCTGCCTATCAGTTCGTGCTGCAGCAAATCGCTTGCCTGGCGCAAGGGGCGGCTGCGTGCCAGATAGCCACGCTGGGCGTAGGCGCCCAGGTTCACGTTGCCGATTTTCCTGGCAATCAGTGTCGACTGGTCGGGTCGAATCATGCGCAGCGCAATGTCGGCTTCACGGCGCAACAGATTGCTCACCTGGTTGCTTGAAACCAGCTCGACCTGAATCTCCGGCAGCGCCTGCCGCATGGCAGCAAGGACCGGGGGCATCAGAAACACAGCCACCGGGACGCTGGCCGTCATGCGCACGGTGCCGCTGCTCTGTGTCTGAACACCGGAAAGTGTGCGCTCGAGCTGTAGGGCGCCGGCCTCCATGCCACGCGCTGACTCGGCCAGTTGCAGTCCGGTCGCAGTAGGCACCAGGCCGCGCCCGGTCCGTTCGAACAGCACGACCCCCAACTGACTTTCCAGCTCGGCGATGTGTCTTCCCAGCGTTGGCTGGCTCGTTTTCAAGTGCCGCGCGGCGCCCAGAAGCGTGCCGTGGTCCAGCGCCGCAAGAAAGGAGCGCACCAGACTCCAGTCAAATCCGTGCATCATTCTGGTATTCATAAATGCATCTCTGTTATGGACATTTATGCAATTGTGGTGCAAGCCGATTGATTTCACAATGCGTGCATTCGCCATTGCCGGCGTCAACCGATACAGGGAAAAAATGATGCAAACTGCTGTTCTTATTCTGGGTGCGCGAGGTCGTTTTGGTCTGGCCACCGCACGCGCCTTCCGTGATGCCGGCTGGCGTGTGCTGGGGCAACTGCGCCCTGGTGCTACCGCTCCGACCGAGCCGGGCATCGAGTGGCTCACCACCGATCTGCGTGACACCCAGACCCTGGCGCTGGCGGCGCGCGGTGCTGCGGTGGTGGTGCATGCAATCAATCCGCCCTATCCGCGCTGGGAGCGCGAGGCACTGCTCGCGATGCAGCATTCGATCAGGCTGGCAACCGCCCTGAACGCCTTGCTGATGCTGCCTGGCAATGTTTACAACTTTGGTGCCGGCATGCCACCGGTGCTGCGTGAGGACACCTTGCAGCAGGCGCAGACACGCAAAGGCAGGGTTCGCATCGCCATGGAACAACGCATGAGCGAGGCCGGCAAAGACAGTCAACTGCGAAGCGTGGTGATCCGGGCTGGGGATTTCTTCGGTAGTGGCAAGGGAAGCTGGTTTGATCTGGCAGTGACGAAAAGCCTGCACAAGGGAACACTGAGCTACCCTGGCGCCTGGGATGTACCGACCGCCTGGGCCTATCTGCCCGATCTGGCCAAGACGTTTGAGCGCCTCGCGCGTCAAGCCCAGTTGGAGCCGGACCGTTTCAGTTCATTCGAGACCTTTCATTTCAAGGGTTACAGCCTGACCGGACCCGACTGGATCGCTGCTCTGGAGCCCTTGGCGCGAGAGCACGGCTGGCTGGCTTCACAGGCGACACTCAAGCGCGGTGCCATGCCCTGGTGGCTGTTCAAGGCGCTGGGATGGGCGGTACCCCTGTTCCGGGAACTCGCCGAGATGCAGTATCTGTGGCACACGCCGCACGCGCTGGCCAATGACAAACTGCAGGCCTTGATCGGTCCGGAACCGCACACGCCGCTGACACAGGCGGCGGCGTCTGCGCTGGCCGACTTGGGGCTGTTCGGGCACCCAAAGGCGGAGGTCAAACATGCACCGGCGTAACTTTCTTCGCATTGCGGGTGGAGGCACCATTGCCGCTGCGACCGCGGGTGCCCTGTCGGCTTGTAGCCCTGACAGAATGCCGCAGGAGGCCATTGAAGCCTGGCGTGGTCCGGAGCATGACGCCAGCACCAGCACCGATGTGCGACGCTGGCTCCTGAGTTTTGCGATTCTGGCGCCGCACTCGCACAACCTGCAGTCCTGGGTAGTTGACCTGAGTACACCGGGCGAGATCGTCCTGAGCTGTGATCTGAAACGCCTGCTGCCGCAAACCGACCCGCTCTCGCGACAGATCATGATGAGTCACGGCACCTTTCTGGAGCTTCTTGACCTGGCGGCGCGAGAACGTGGACT
>CAIYGK010000624.1 GCA_903925725.1 uncultured beta proteobacterium
CGGGGCGATCAATTTGCTTCACTGGCATTTGATCAGCAGGACCTGGTCATCAATCGTGAGCTCGGTAACCGGCGCAATGAGGCAATTGCATTGGGCAATTTGGGCAACGCCTGGGTCAGACTCGGAGAACACGCGCAGGCTCGCGTGCATCTGGAAGAGTGTTTGCGCTTGACACGCGCCGTCGGCGACCGGGCGACCGAACCCAATTTGCTCAGCAACCTGTCGATGCTGTCGCTGCGCCAGGGTGATGATGCGTCGGCACTGACGCACGCTCAGGCAGCGCTGGACATGGCAGTGGAGGTCCGGAGCCCCGTCTTCGAAGCCATTGCGCTGTGCGCGCTGGGCAATGCCGAACTGGCGCTCGGACGTCACGCGCAGGCAACAGCGGCTTTCCGTCGCGCCCAGGAAATCGGCTTGACGCTCGATAACGCAACCCGGCACGATGCCGGCGCCGGCCTGCTAAGAGTCGCGCTGGCACAGCAGGACGCCACGCTGGCGCGCCAGTTGGTGGAGGATCTGCTGCCGCACCTAGGCAGCGACCGCGCGCTGGAAGGCGCCGAAGCACCTTACCTGATCCGCCTGACCTGCCATCAGGCACTGGCGTTTGTCGGTGATCGGCGCGCCGCACAGGTGCTGGGTAGCGTCCACGCCGAACTCCTTGCAGAGGCGATCACGATCAGCGGCGCGGCACTGCGCCAGAGCTTTCTCAACAACATTCCGGAACACCGCACTATCGTGGCCCAGTGGGCCAGTCATCCGGCTGGGCGCTTCTGAGCAGCAGGGCCAGTGGTCGGAGAAAGAGTTCCAGCGAAAAAGCGCTTACTTCAAGGACAAGATCCAGGTCGCCAAGGTCTTGGCATCTGCCTCGCTAACGCCGGTATTGGCAGGCATAGGGGTCGTTCCATAGACGTCCTTGCTACCCTTCATAATGGATACGACCAATTTGGCTTCAGCGTCTTTTTGCCCGGCGTATTTCTTGGCAACCGCCTGATAGCTGGGTCCGACTTTGACCTTTTCAACCGCGTGGCATATCGTGCATTTTTTTGCTTTCGCAAGCGCCTCATCAGCAAACGCAGGCGAAGTGAAAGCGATAGCTGCGGCTGCGGCGATCAATGCAAAGTGAGCAGGTTTCATAAGATCTTCCTTGATTGAGGTTGGTTGGTTGAATTCTATGCTTGGGGAACTTCATTGGACTGAGTTGAAGCGGACCTGGGAATCTGTGGGTGCTCCAACTGATGTGCCAGTGCAGTCATGCCTGCCATGGAGCCCAGGCCCATGGTTTCCACGGCGCTTGAAGGAACAATGACGATGGTGGAGTTCTGCCGCATGCCTTCGAGCAGAATGTTCATACCCCGAAGTTGAAGTGCGACAGGGTTGCCGGTGTAGGCCTTGGCGGACTCTTCAAAGACCCGGGAAACCTGGCGCTCCGAGTCGGCCAGGATCACCCGTGCTTGGCGCTCCCGGTCCGCTTGCGCCTGCATGGACATCGCATTTTGAAGGCCCTCTGGAATCTTGACGTCGCGGATTTCCACTGAGAGGGCCTTGATGCCCCATGCTTCAGTTCTTTGGTCGATCATCTGGCATAGATCGTGGTCTATCTTTTCCCGGCCCCTGAGCATCTCTGCCAGGTCGGTTCTGCCTATCACGTCCCGCAGTGCAGTTTGACTCGACCAGGCGATGGCGTGGCGGTAATTCTCAACCTCGATAGCCGCCTTTTTGGGATCAACAACCCGCCAGAAGAGGACCGCATCCACGTCCACCGGAACGCTGTCTTTGGTGAGCGTCTCTTCGGCGTTGAAGGGGGTCGTAACCGTTCTCAGGTCGATCCAATAGGGAATGGTATCGATAAAGGGAATGATGTAGAACAAGCCCGGACCCTTCAAACCCTGGTATTTCCCAAGCCTGAGAACCACCGCCTTTTGCCATTGCCGTGCTACGCGCATCGCAATGAGCAGCAGGACCGCGAAAGCGCAAACAGCGCCTCCGATGACCACGCTCTGTAGCCCAATGCCTAACATGAGGCCAACGAGCAAAACAACAACAAACACAACTATCGTTACAGGATGGATACCCATTTCTATCTCCTTAGACTACTCACTTTACCTTCACCCATTCAGTTTGCGGCTCATCCGATGTGGGTGCACTTGCAAACACAATCAACTCTCAGAATCCGAGTGCCTCAACCACGGCAACCAGATCCTCAAAACTCGCGGCTTCCAGCTTTTGCACCAAAGCTTCCTTGTTCAATCCTTCGCGTTCGAATTCGGTCAAGCTCACCTCGAACGCCAGTTCGCGGATTTCCTGCGGGGCCACAAAACCGAAGTCGCATACATGCGCGATGCAGTCACGCTCGGCCTGCGACAAATCGAGGCCATGCTGACGCATGATCTCCAGGTAGCGTTCCGCCGTTCGATTGATCTTTCCGCTGATCTCCAACGTGTTGGTCAGCTCCGCCGTAAGCAAAGCCAGCGGTGGGCCGAAATGAACTCGGGTATTGGGGATCACGGTTTGACTCCGAGGGCTTGATCTGAATGACCAACAGCCTGGCCCGTTTCTGTGGCTTGGGCGTGCGGCGCGGGCACAACCGGATCGGGCCGCAGCATATTGTTGATGCGCAGCATAAATTGCTTCAATCGCTCGACAAATCCGACTTCGCTGGAATGGGGTGCATTGTGCTTGTCATGGCGCTCGTGATCAGCACTTACAAAACCTTTGGGCAACTCGGGTGCGCGTTCAGGCTCAAGCTGAGCAAACCCCCTATTCCTGGCGCCCTGCTGAACATCATGCGGGTTATGGCATTCGGTGCAAACGAACCAGCGCTTCTTGCCATTGCTCGCCCATTCGCCGATGCGCTTGCCGTGAATGCCCTCACGCCACTTCCGGTAAATATCGCCATGGCACTTGCCGCACAATTTTTGCGGCTCATTGAAGCTGATCGGCTTGCCGAAGTTGTCAATCAGCTTGTTGCGCGTGGTGGGATGATGGCAATCCAGGCACCAGATGGCACCGCGTCCGTGCTGAAAATTCAGTGCGTCGGGAACGATATCGTCGTGCATCATTAGCGCGCGCGGGTTCTTGTCTTTCGGCGGCGGCGGCGTGGTTCCGTTATGGCAGGCAACCCCGCACAGCGGCATCAGCTCGAGTTTGTCCTCACGCGGCTTAACAACGGCTACGCCGCCAGGGTGATCCCCTGCTGCGGGCGTCTCACCCATGCCGACCGTTTCATCGAAGGGGTCGCCCCACCACAGCACGGCGCCTGTCTTGGGCGAGCACTTCACGCTCGGCAGACCGTCCTTGATCTTGTGCGGCGTCACTTCCGAAGCGTCTTTTCGGCTTTCGAAACAAGCTTTGTCTGCCGCCAGCACAGGTGCTGCCGCCAAGCAGGAAATTGCCAGAATCATGCTGCCAAACGAATAGTTGTTCATGGACGCTTGTTCGTTTTTACTCTACAGCGACGCTGCGCGGGCGGTTGCCGCGCCTTGTCCCGAAGCCCCCGTCCACTTTTGCATCCGGGTCACTCGAACGCGCCCACGGTTCCATTCGGGCCGGCTCGAAGGTGGTCTGGTAGGGAGGTGCATCGTCGCTCATCACGCGCCATGGCTGGCTTGCAAGCTTCACGTCTCCGAGCAAGACACCGATGGAACCTTTCAACAGCACCGTGGCGATGAGCATACCCATGGCCCAATCGCCCATCGTGACGAGTACTTCAATCAGTGTAGGAGCGTATTCGGTCACTTCGCCGATGGGGGTAGGAATAAAACCCGGAACCACGGTTCCCATGCCCTTCTCGATCCAGATCCCGACGATGGCCAGAACGCAGGCAATTGGCAGCAGGCTGTAATTCTTGCGCACACTGGGAGTCAGGAGCATGACAAAAGCAACGACGTTGAACACGAGGGAGGTCCAGAACCACGGCACCAGTTTGTTCAAGCCATCGAGTCCGAACATCAGGTATTGCAAGCCCA
>CAIYGK010000625.1 GCA_903925725.1 uncultured beta proteobacterium
CAGCATGCCGTAGTTGCGCCGGATGTAGTTGATGATGGCTTCGTCAAACTTGTCGCCACCGACGCGCACCGAACCCTTGTAGACCATGCCGCCGAGCGAAATAACGCCGACTTCTGTGGTGCCGCCACCAATATCGACCACCATCGAGCCACTGGCCTCGCTGATGGGCAGGCCAGCGCCAATCGCCGCTGCCATCGGCTCTTCGATCAGGTAAACATCCCGGGCGCCTGCGCCCAGAGCGGATTCCCGAATGGCGCGGCGCTCAACCTGGGTTGAGCCACAGGGAACGCAGATGATGATGCGCGGACTGGGCCGGAAAATGGAGCGCGGGTGCACCATCTTGATGAACTGCTTGAGCATCTGCTCTGTGACAGTGAAATCGGCAATGACGCCGTCTTTCATGGGCCGTATGGCTTCGATGTTGCCGGGCACTTTGCCCAGCATGGCCTTGGCTTCCTTGCCAACCGCCTGAATTGTCTTCTTGCCTTGGGGGCCACCTTCGTGGCGAATCGCGACGACCGAAGGCTCGTCGAGCACGATGCCCTTGTCACGCACGTAAATCAGCGTATTGGCAGTGCCCAGGTCAATGGCCAGGTCAGTGGAGAAGTACTGACGAAAAGCTCCAAACATTAAAAATCCTCTCTGGCATCACAGGCGCATCGGCGCAAAGGCGAGATAATACCCCATCCCCTGTGAAAACTTTGCCTGGCCAAGCGCCCCGCAAGCTGCATCGCATCAGGTTTTGAACGAAAAATACCTTATGTCCCTGACTTCTACCGATATTGACCGCATCGCCAATCTGGCCCGATTGGAACTCAGTCCGAACGAGAGCGAACGTATGCTGACCCAGATCAACGGATTTTTCCATCTGGTCGAAAAAATGCGCGCGGTTGACACAAGCGGCTTGCAGCCTCTGGCGCATCCCGTGGCCTGCTGGCAGGATGTTGTCTTGCGTCTGCGCGAGGATTCGGTCAGCGAGCTCAACCAGCGCGAGGCCAATCAGCGCAACGCGCCGGCGGTGGAGCAGGGCCTGTTTCTGGTTCCCAAGGTGATCGAATGAAGACGCCAACTGAATTGCACGACTACAGCGTTGCTGAATTGGCCATCCAGTTGCGCCAGCGCAAAGTCTCTGCTGTGGAGACTGCACAGCATTTCCTGAAGCGCTCGCGCGACCACGCTGAACTGGGAGCCTTTCTAGACTTCAACGAAGAAGCAACCCTGGAGCAGGCGCGCTCGGCCGATGCCGCTTTGGCGGCTGGTACAGCGACTGCTGCGCTGCTCGGCGTTCCGGTGGCGCACAAGGACATCTTTGTGACGCGCGATTTCGTAGCCACCGCCGGATCGAAAATGCTGGCAGGCTACCGCTCACCGTTCGACGCGACCGTGGTGGTCAATCTGTCTGCACAGGGCGCAGTGACGCTGGGCAAGCTTAATTGCGATGAATTTGCGATGGGCTCCGCCAATGAAAACTCGGCCTATGGTCCGGTAAAAAATCCCTGGGATCCGAGTCGCGTGCCGGGTGGCTCATCAGGTGGCAGTGCCGCCGCCGTGGCAGCGCGCCTGGTGCCAGCAGCCACCGGCACAGACACGGGCGGCTCGATCCGCCAGCCAGCCTCGTTTTGCGGCATCACCGGCATCAAACCGACTTACGGTCGGGCTTCCCGCTACGGTATGGTGGCGTTTGCTTCCAGCCTGGATCAGGCTGGACCACTGGCACGGACGGCAGAAGACTGCGCCTTGTTGCTTTCGGCGATGTGCGGACCCGATCTGGATCGCGATTCAACGTCGCTCGACATACCGGCCGAAAAGTTCGAACGTTCGCTGGACGATTCGCTGGTGGGATTGCGCATTGGTGTGCCAGCGGAGTTTTTTGGCGAAGGTCTGGCCGCCGACGTGCGCGCTGCCGTTGAGGCCGCCCTGAAGGAGTATGAAAAGCTGGGCGTCAAACTGGTCCCGATCACGCTGCCGCGCACCGAACTGTCGATCCCGGTCTATTACGTGATCGCGCCGGCCGAAGCATCAAGCAACCTGAGCCGTTTTGACGGCGTCAAGTTTGGCCACCGCGCCGGGCATTACGGCGACCTGATCGATATGTACAAGAAGACCCGCTCGCAGGGCTTTGGCGACGAGGTGAAGCGCCGCATCATGATAGGCACCTATGTGCTCTCGCATGGCTACTATGACGCCTATTACCTGCAGGCGCAAAAGATCCGGCGCATGATTGCCGACGATTTTCAACAGGCCTTCAAGCAGTGTGACCTGATTGCCGGCCCGGTGGCGCCCACAGTCGCCTGGAAACTGGGTGACAAGAGCGACGATCCGGTGGCTAGTTATCTGGCCGACATTTTTACCTTGCCGGCGTCGCTGGCGGGCTTGCCGGGCATGAGCGTCCCGGTAGGTTTTGGGGCATCAGATATGCCGGTGGGGATGCAACTGATAGGCGACTATCTGCAGGAGTCCAGGCTGCTCAATGCGGCGCACCGCCTGCAGCAGGCAACCGACTGGCACCTCGCCAGACCGGACGGGTTTTGAATATGAACAAAGGCAAGTCAGCGCTGGTGCACGGCTATGAAGTGGTTATCGGTTTCGAGACCCACGCGCAACTCTCCACCCAATCCAAAATCTTCAGTCGGGCCTCGACCGCCTTTGGCGCGGAGCCCAACACACAGGCCTGCGCCATCGATCTGGCGTTGCCGGGCACCTTGCCAGTAATGAACAAGGGGGCGGTGGAGCGTGCCATGGAGTTTGGTCTGGCAGTCGGGTCACACATTGCGCCGCGCAGCATCTTTGCGCGCAAGAACTATTTCTATCCAGACCTGCCCAAGGGCTACCAGATCAGCCAGTTTGAAATTCCGGTGGTGCAGGGTGGTCAGGTTGAATTCTTCTTGGGGGACGAGAAGCGGTCGGTGCGGTTGGTGCGTGCGCATCTCGAAGAAGACGCGGGCAAGTCGCTGCATGAGGATTTTGTTGGCCAGACCGGGATCGATTTGAACCGAGCCGGAACACCTTTACTGGAGATTGTGACCGAACCTGACATGCGCTCCAGCGACGAAGCGGTGGCCTATGCCAAAGAGTTGCACAAGCTTGTGACCTGGATCGGCATCTGCGACGGCAATATGCAAGAGGGTAGTTTTCGTTGTGACGCCAATGTGTCGGTGCGCAAACCCGGCGATCCGCTTGGCACGCGACGCGAGATCAAGAACCTCAACAGCTTCAGGTTCATGCAACAGGCCATCGATTTTGAGGTGCGCTGGCAGATTGAGAGAATTGAGGACGGTCACGCGATCGAGCAGGCCACCGTACTGTTCAACCCGGATACCGGTGAGACGCGCGCCATGCGCAGCAAGGAAGATGCGGCCGACTATCGCTATTTTCCGGATCCGGATTTGCCGCCACTGGTGATTGCGGACGAATGGGTGCAGCGCGTGCGCGCCGCCATGACCGAGTTGCCGCGCGTCATGGCGCAGCGATTTGGCGCTGACTATGGCCTGTCGGAGTACGACGCTACCGTGCTGACACAAAGCCGCGCCATGGCCGCCTTTTTTGAAGCTGCAGCCAAGGCATCTGGTCAGCCAAAGCTGGCGAGCAACTGGATCATGGGTGAAGTGGCGCGCCGCCTCAATGCCAGTGAGATTGACATCAGTCAGTCGCCTGTCAGCGCCTTGCAACTGGCTCAGCTGATATCACGCGTCGCGGTTGGCACGATCTCCAACAATGCGGCCAGACAAGTGTTTGATGCGCTCTGGAATGAAGAGGCTGGCGACGTCGATCAACTGATTGAAACCAAGGGGCTCAAACAGTTGAACGATTCAGATGCCTTGGGAAAGATCGTCGATACGGTTCTTGCTGCGAACCCGAAAAACGTCGAGGAATACCGGGCGGGCAATAGCAAGGCGCTCAACGCCCTGGTGGGTCAGATCATGAAGGCGAGCCAGGGAAAGGCGAATCCGCAGCAGGTCAACGAGATGCTGCGCAGCAGGATGTCCTGAGAGTCAGCGCTTCTTGCTGGCGCTGGCAGCGGGAGCGCCCGCCTGCATTGCCCAAAGCTGTTTCAGACGCAACAGCTCTTCCTCAAAGCGAAAGTTGACGCGTTTGACTTCAGCGTCCTGGTCGGCGATGAAGCGGGCCTGCACCGCCAGACTGGCGTTGACCTCGTCGAGCTGGCGGCGCACTGAAGCTGGCGCTTTGCTGGGGTTCTTTTTGTAAAACTCCATCTCGTCCAGTACGGCAGTGCGTTGGCGCTGCAATTCCTCAACGCGATTTGTTGCAGCCTGTCTCACGACACCGATCTGAGCCAGTGCCACGGCACGCTCCTTGTCATGCACCTCCTTGTTGGGGTAGCGCACGAGCAGGGCCCGGTCGCGTCGCTTTTCCTCGTTCAGCCGTGCGCGTTCTTCCTGGTCAGCCTTCTCCTTCGCTTCAAGATCACTTCGTTCCTGGGCGGTCAGGGACGGGCCAACCCGGGCTTTGACCGTGCCGCTGGGGTTCAACACCTTTTGCTCGCGATCCAGGCACGCAGCAATCGGGCGGTCGGAGGTCAGATTGCGGCCATTGGCGTCAACGCAGGTGTAGATTTCCTGGGTCGCAGGCGCTGTGGTTTGCGCCGAGACGACCGTCGATAGCAGAGTCACAAACATGCCCGCTAGGAGGCCAGTGAACTGGTGTCCCGGTTGTTTGGTGCAGGAGTTGCTCATGATAGGCTTTCTGTGACGCCATAACGCTGCTGGTAGGCCAGGACGCGCTGTTGGTCGATTGTCAGTCCGTCGGCGCGGTGTTGTTGCAGATACTGCATCAAATCCGCGAGTTTGGCAATCGCAGACACTTGAAGTCCGAGTTGCCTCTGGACATACTGGACCGCGCTGTGGTCCACATCGTGCCCACCTTCGGTCGCTTTTTCCTGACGGTCCAAGGCAATGATCACGGCGTGTGCGGTAGCACCCGCACCATGGATGATGGCGATGGATTCGCGCGTAGCGGTACCGGCAGACATGACATCGTCAACAATCAGGACGCGCCCTTTGAGCCTCGCACCGACCAATGTACCGCCCTCGCCGTGGTCCTTGCTTTCCTTTCGGTTGTAGGCAAACGGAACGTTCATACCGAGTCGGGCCAGTTCCACGGCCAGTGCGGCGGCCAGGGGAATGCCCTTGTAGGCCGGGCCAAATATCATGTCGAATTCGATACCGCTGTGGAGCAAGCGCCGCGCATAAAATTGGGCCAACCGTCCCAGTTTTGCACCATCATCAAACTGGCCGGCGTTAAAGAAATAGGGACTGATGCGGCCGGCCTTGGTCTTAAACTCGCCGAAGCGCAGCACACCACATTCCACAACAAACTGCAAAAAATCCTGGGCCAGCGGATCCTGCGCGAGGACCGGTCCCGGATTGGTTGCAACAGATACTGACATGGGGAATTCCTTGTTCAAATTGACCAGCCTTAACCTCAACGGCATTCGCTCGGCCAGCAGCAAAGGGCTTGAATCCTGGCTGGCGCAATCCAGGCCCGATTGTATTTGCGTGCAGGAAGTCAAGGCGCAGGCTGCCGATGTGGCTGAGCGCTTTGAGCAATTGGCGGATTTGCGCGGCTACTTTCATTTTGCGCAGAAGAAAGGCTATTCTGGCGTAGCCGTCTATACACGCCATGAGCCTAGCGATGTACGGGTCGGTTATGGTTCGACCGAGTTCGACGCCGAAGGACGCTATGTTGAACTGCGCTTTGACAGTGGAAGCACCAAGCGTTCCATCATCAGTTGCTATTTTCCCAGTGGCTCATCGGGCGAGGAGCGCCAGCAAGCGAAATATCGTTTTCTTGAGGAGTTCTATCCGCATCTGGAAAAGCTCAAGCGTGAGCGCGAATTCATTCTTTGCGGTGATGTCAATATTGCCCACCAGGAAATTGACTTGAAGAACTGGAAGGGCAACCGCAAGAACTCGGGTTTTCTGCCCGAGGAGCGGGCCTGGATGTCCAAACTGCTGGGCGATGCGGGTCTGGTGGATGTTTATCGCCAGTTGCACCCCGGGACCACGGACGAGTGCTACACATGGTGGAGCAACCGCGGTCAGGCCTACGCCAAGAACGTTGGTTGGCGGCTCGACTATCAGCTCGCAACCTCGAAGGTCGCCAAGACGGCGCATATCGCGTCCATCCACAAAGCGTCACGGTTCAGCGACCATGCGCCTCTTACTATTGAGTACGACTATAAGATTTGATCATGTTCTTCTATGATGCCATCAGAAGGAGCGGTTTTGACGGGTAACCCGAGGATGTGCACATGACGACGGACGAGGTGAGAAGCCGACTCTACGACACAACGCTTCTTGTCGGCGTATTCCGGCGCCGAGCCGCCATCAAGGCGCTCGTCCAGATGCCTGACCCGTCCGGTGTGGTCGCGCTCGCTCGGGCACTGCATGAGGGACACCCCGAGCGCGGGAGAATTCGAAGCGTCCTGCGCAAGCTTTTGCCGCTGCGCGACAACAGCAAGATCGCGGCCTTGTGGGCCCAATGGGCACAGGCACCCGACCCCGAACTCGCCAAGATCTTGTCTGCACTTGGCTGCCCATCCGGACGCACGCAGGACGCGAGGTTCGTGCGTGCGGTTCTTGCTGCAGCGACTTCGGCAGCAGCACCGGAGATTTTGCAAGCGGTGGCGGTGTTCGCCCGTTCCCTGCCGGTTATGGACGAAGCGTCGAACGACGGCATCTATGCTGCCTGGATACGCAGCCAATCGACGGAGTTGGAGCAACTCATCCATGAACAATCCCGTCAGGCCAGCAGTCCTGTGTTGGAAGCACTGCACGCCCTGGTCACTGGCAGGCTGGAGCGCTACCTGGAGCTGAATGACTCGGACGGCATGCTGCTGGTTCACGCGTTCCACATGGCGCCGGAACCCTTTCGCGAGAGCATCGCCAGAGCGATCGGCGCAAGCCCCGATCGCGGCCTTCTGGAGAACTATCGCCGCGCCCTGTCAAGTGGCACAGCCGACGCTGCAAGCAATGTCGAAAACCTGAAACTCGTGGGCGACGAAGACGGGCTGTTCGAAGTGACACGTTCGCTGTGCCTTCTGGATGTGATTGATCTGTGCGAACGCTGGTCTTCAAGCGCTGGTCGGCCCGGCGGCACTCAGCAGCGCGCCGCTGTCGAGCATGCGCTTGCTGCTCATCGCACTTTGGGCACCTTCAAGGTTGAGCGTACTGAGCCGCTGCCCGAAGGGCTGGTGGACGTCTTCGAGTGGTGGCGCCATGAGAACTCGTCTGAAGAGCAACTTCGTGCAGATCTTGACTCACCCGACCCCTTTCGCAATGCCCGGGGGCTCTACCTCGCGCGCGAGGGAGGACTGGTGGACGATGCGCGACTGCATGAGGCAGCCAGGAGCGAGCACTGGCCGCAGCGGCTGGTGGCCCGCCTGCTAGAGCCCGAACTTTTCCCGCAAACGCAGCAGGATCACGTGTTCTGGGTCGGTGCCTGCGCCGGTGATGCTTCCCTGCTGCTCTCGCCGATCGACGGCATGCCGGAAGACTACGCGCGACACATCGGGCTTCTTAGTCAGGCACGCAGTCCGATCGGATCACGCACGCGTGCCTTTCTCGAGATCCTCTGCGCATTTCAGGGGGTATTCGTCGCCAGCGCGATCGTGATTGACGAAGGAACCGAGACGGTTGATCGTGACGCCGTGGAGATCGAGGACGCACCGAACGTGAGCTTCTGACGCGCGGGCATAATCGGCCAAAGTCAACATCAATCAACCGCGAATAATGGAACTGCAGGTGTCTGGTAGTGGGTCGGACAGGCTTGACCTGAATGAATTTCGACGTGTCTCAACAGCGCAGCGCCTGGAGTGCCCGACATGACTGATTCGCGCTCTGGGATGCTGAGGCAGATGGAGCAGGGTCGTTTCCGGGTCGAGCACCCTCTGGTGGTCAACGCGAAGGACGGTTCCCTGCTAGTGCAGGTGCAGGCCGGGGCGTTCGAAATGGGCTCGGCCGAGGGCGAGGGTGAGGGAAATGTGAATGAAGATCCGCGGCATCGGGTCGAACTGCCGGCCTATTGGATCGGCGTCTACACGGTGACGAATGCGCAGTACTTGCGATTTATGGATGCAACCGGCCACCGTGCCCCGGACAACAATCGCCACTACCAGAAGAAAATGGCGGATCATCCCGTGACCGATGTGTCGTGGGATGACAGCCTGGCCTATGCCAGGTGGGCGGGTTGCAAGCTGGCAAGCGAGACGCAGTGGGAACGTGCCTGTCGCGGGCCGCTTGGACTCGTGTATCCGTGGGCCGATGAGTGGGACGAGACCAAGTGCCGCAACGACAAGAACAAAGGGAGCGACCAGACCAGTGTGGTTTACGGGTATGCGAAGGGGGTCAGCGGGTGGGGGACGTACAACCAGAGCGGCAACGTGTGGGAGTGGTGCACGGACTGGTACGACGAGAGCCATTACACGGGTTCACCCAAAGAAGGTGCCAGGGAGCCAAAGCGCGGCACGTCCAGGGTGTTTCGCGGCGGCAGTTGGAGGTACGCTGATCCGGTCTTCTTTCGGGCGGCGTACCGCGGCTGGTACGACCCCAGCAGCCGCGGCGGCGGCTTGGGCATACGCCTCGTCAGGGAGACGCCATGACCATGGCCATCGACTTTGGCACCTGCAATACGGTGGTGGCACGCTGGAATACCTCCACGCGAAGTGTGGACACGTTGCACATCGAGGAGATCGGCAGGACTTATCACTACCGTGCGCCTGGCACTGCGGATGAGCGCAAGTCCGCCGTCATTCCCTCTCTCGTGCATTACGGAGACGGCAATGAACTCAGCATCGGCGCACTTGTGGAGAATGCCGGACTGGCCAGCCACCGTGGTACGTTTCGGTGGGTCAAGCTCGACATCCTGCGCAATAACAACCGCGCCCGCCGTATCAACGGCGACCTGATTACGCCGCGTCAGGCGGCCGACGACCTGATCAGCCGGGCGCTGCTCTCGGCAGGGCTGCAGGCGGATGAGGATCTCGTGGTCACACTGCCGGTTGAGGCCTTTGATCACTACGTGGACTGGCTGCAGGGAGCGGTCCTGAAGACCTTTCGCGGCAAGTTGCACATGCTCGACGAAGCCACCGCCTGCATCCTCGGCTACGACACCCACGTGCGCGAGGGAGAGGTCTACGTCGTGATCGACTTCGGCGGCGGTACGCTGGATGTTTCGGTGGTGAAGACGCATGATCTGGCAGTTGACAACGCACGGCCGTGTGATGTGCTCGGGCGCGCGGGCGAGGAGATCGGTGGGTCGCTCGTGGACCAGTGGTTGCTCTCCGAACTACAGGAAAGCTTGAATCTCTCCGAACAGGATATGGCAGATGTGGGAGCCGTGTTGCTGCACAGGGTGGAGGATGCCAAGGTGCGGCTCTCCGGCGGCGAGGCCCGCGTTGAAGTCACTCAATTTAATGACATCACGCAGCAGTTGATCACCCACAGCTTCAGCGCGGAGGGTCTGCGTCACATGCTCGATACGGGGCGGTCGGATCTGTCCGGCCTGAGTCTTTACCGACTGCTCGCGCGCACCGTCGAGCGTGCGCTCGATGTCGCGCAGAGCAAGTACGGTACGCACAAATCCGACGTCAAAGCGGTGTTTATGGCAGGGGGCTCCAGTCTGTTGCTGGGTGTGGCGGGCGTCGTGTCGAATCTGTTTCCGGGCTGCACGGTGCACTGCGAGGACCCGTTCGAGGCCATTGCGCGGGGCGCGTGCCGCTACGCGGGCGAAGACATGAATCTCACCCTTGTGCACGAGTACTGTCTGCGCGCCTGGGACCCGGCGAAGAAGGACTACGTGCTGGTTCCGGTCGTGCCCAGAGGGACACGCTATCCCACGCAAGGGCCGATCTCGACCAAGTACGTGAAGGCCGCCTGCGACGGCGCGACCTGGCTTGGACTGGTGGTGGTAGAGCGCTCCGCGATGCTGCGGCCGCAGGACGTGTGGGAAGTCGTGGGCGGCCGCCTTCAGCGGCGCGAAACGATCCGGCGCGAGGATGTTTCGCTGCGTGAAATCAATCCGGCGGACCGCGAATTCATCCACGCCGATCCGCCCTGCACCGTTGGTGAGCGACGCTTCATTGCGGGCTTTGGGGTCGATGAGAATCGGCGGCTGACGCTTTCGCTCAAGGACCTGCACAAGGGCAATCGATCCTACGTTCAGCTCTCGGGCGGAGAGACTCTGCGCCTGCCGCTGCGGGATCTGCCGATCGTCAAGTTGTAGGCACTGAGAACATGGAGAACGCATGGCATTCAAGGACGAGCTGAAGCTTCATTTCGATGCGCGCATCGCGGTGGTCAATGTGGTCACGAGCGAAGAGGCGCGCGTGCTGCAGGAACTTACCGAATTGGCGAACGCGCCCGGTTGGCCGTCGAGCGAAGGGCTGTACACATGGGATGTGGCCGACCAGTTCCAGTGCCTCAAACCCGCCAAGGAATCCTTCGACACCACGCGCGAGGCCCCGCCGGAATCGATCCTGCGCATGATCGAGGACTTTGCTGGGAGCGCAACCTTCGTGCTCAAGGATTTCCACCAGGTGTGGCAAGCGCGACCAGAGGTGCTGCGCGGCATTCGCAACATGGCCGCACGTCTGCCGGAAAGTGCCCCACGCAAGAACATCGTGATCACTACGCCCGAGCATTGTCTACCGGTGGAGCTCAAGCACGACGTACCGGTGCTGGAACTCGCCAAACCTGACGCGCTGGAGATGGACGCATTGATCGAGCGCACAGTTGGCGATGTTGGCGCGCTGCGCGATGTCAAGCCTGCGCTGCGCGCCAAGCTGGTCGAGGCCGCCCTCGGGCTCACCAGCACCCAGGCACGCTGGGTCTTTCAGAAAGCGGTTGTCTCAAGCGGTGCCAGCCAGCTTGACGAGCGCTGCATCGACCTCATCACGACGGAAAAGCGCGCCATCATCCGTGAAAGCGGTGCCCTCGAACTTTATCCGCGCGTTGAGAGCGCTGAACGCGTTGGCGGTCTGGATGCGCTCAAGACATGGCTCGAACAACGACAGCTCGCGTTTGCGCAAGAGGCGCGTGAGTACGGCCTGGACGCGCCACGCGGAGTGGCGCTGATCGGTATCCCGGGCACGGGCAAGAGTTTGTGCGCCAAGGTCGCCGCCGGCATGTGGAAGCTGCCACTCCTGCGCTTGGACATGGGAGCAGTCTTCGGGGGACTGGTTGGGGCCTCCGAGAAGAATATTCGCAATGCGATGCAAATCGCAGAGGTGATCGCACCCTGCGTGCTATGGGTGGACGAAATCGAGAAGGCCTTCGCAGGATCCAACGGTGACAGCGGCACTTCAAGCAGGGTACTCGCGACCTTTTTGACGTGGATGCAGGAAAAGCGAGCCCCCGTCTTCGTGTTCGCCACCGCGAACTCGATCGAACGCTTGCCGCCGGAATTCCTGCGCAAAGGGCGATTCAACGAGGTGTTCTTCCTCGATCTGCCGACTGAACAGGAACGCGAGCAGATCTTGCAGGTGCATCTGGAGCGCAAGGGCATCACGATGAGCCGGCTGCGCTTCGATCTGCCAAAGATAGCCCACGCAACCGAGGGCTTCGTCGGGGCAGAACTGGAGGCGGTGGTGAATGATGCGATGTTCCCCGCGTTCATGGATGGCAAGCGCGAGATCGAGACCGCCGACCTGCTGGTCGCCGCGGGTGACATGGTGCCGCTCGCCAAGTCGCACCGCGACCGGATTGCGCAACTTCGCGAACTGGTATTGAGCGGTCAGGCACGCAACGCCTCGCGCGCCGAGGTGATCGAAGAAGTGAAGGTGGAGCAAGTGCGCGGTGGACGACTGCTCGATAAAGGCTAGCGGTGTTTCGTCACGTTGTCTGCGCTGACCATGTAGACGATGGCGGCTCGAATTTCCGAGTCGGTCAGGTCGGTCGCATCGCCACGGGAAGGCATTGACCCATGCCCCTTGATCGCCGAGCGAACCAATAGCTCGAACCCCTGTTTGACCCGTGGGATCCAGGCAGCCCGATCGCCGATTCTGGGGGCGCCCGTTGCACCGGTCTGGTGGCATTTGGCGCAGTGTGCCTGCACGACATTCGCACCGCTGCGTTCGACGGCCGAGTCAAACTTGCTGACTGGTTCGATCCAGTCGCCACCGGACTGGTTGACCATGTAGCTGATAGCGCGCTCGATTTCCGTGTCGGTGAGATCAGGATTGCCGCCATGCGGGGGCATTCTGCGAACGCCTTTGAGCGCAACTTCAGCGAGGCTGGTGAGGCTTTGAGAAGTGAGTTGCGCCCACGCCTTGCGATCACCAATCTTTGGAGCACCGTCCACGCCTGCTTTGTGACAGGCGGCGCACACCGTCTCGACGATTTCCTTGCCACTGCGTTCGCGTCCTTGCGCGCTGGCCGCTCGCACGACCGCTGGCAGCAGCAAGGAACAAAACGCCACCGCTACCAAAAGCCGCGCCAGCTTGGCAGCAGTCAAATACCGGTTCACGTGCTCTTGCCTTTTCACTGCACAACTTCCTGTCGGATGCGAGACTATTTCCGCGCGTTCTGCCGGGTGGCGAGCAGTGCAGCTTCGACACGGCTGCGCACGCACAGCTTGCCGAGTATGTTGGTCATGTGGTTCTTGACAGTCTTTTCTGCCAGAAACACGCGCTCTCCGATCTGGCGATTGGTGAGGCCTTCGGCTACCAGGCTCAAGATCTTGCGCTCGCGCTCCGAAAGCTCGCTCAACGGGTCATGCGCGCGTTTGCCTGTCAGCTCGCTCATCAAGCTGGCGGCAAGCGAGCGTGAAACGTAGACATCCCCGGCGGCTACCATGCGCACGATGTTGGCCAGATCGTGTGACCCCACGCCTTTCACTACGTAGCCCCGTGCGCCGTTCTTGAACGCGGCGAGCAAGCGGTCCTCGTCATCGAAGGCGGTCAGCATCACGACCTTTGTTGCCGGGCAGGCGTGCGACAACTTCTCCGCCGTTGCCAGTCCGCCCCAGCCGGGCATGCCGATGTCGAGCAGCACGACATCCGGGGCGTGCTCTATGGCCAGGCTCAGTGCTTCCTCGCCACTCTCGGCCTGCCCTACCACTACGATGTCAGGCTCGGCGGCAAGCGAGTGGCTAACACCCTCGCGGAACAGCGGATGATCGTCGGCGATAACGATGCGGATCGGTTCGGTCATGTCTCCTCGCCGCTTGTCAAGGGTATATCGGCTCGCACCACCGTTCCCTGACCTACAGCGCTCCATAGGTAAAACGTTCCTCCCAGCAGTTCGACGCGCTCGCGCATGCCTTCGAGGCCCAGGTGTCCCTCGGTTGGCGTGGTTTGCGGATCGAAGCCTTTGCCGTCGTCGCGCACTGACACCTGCAATTTGCTGTCCGAGGCGCTCAGCACGATGTGCTGCTTTACAGCGCCACCATGACGGTATCCATTGGCCAACGATTCCTGCAGAAGACGAAACAAGGTGATCTTGACCGGTAGCGGAGCCTCATCCGGCAGGTCGTTGATTGTCAGTTCGACGTCCACGCCGGAGGAGCGCTTGTAATCGCGCAGCACGCGCCGCGCGACGTCGGCCAGCGACAACTCCTCAGTATTGGGCAGGTGCAGCCCCTTGGACAGAGAGCGTACGTCTTGCTGGGCCGAATTCAGCGCTTTCTCAAGCTTCTTGAATTCCTCGGCCACCGGGGATATTTCACCGGCCACCGGACTGCAATTGCTGCACATCTTGGCCAATGCTTCCATACGCATCGCCGCAAGGGCAATTCCCTGGACCGGACCATCGTGCAGGTCGATTGCAATGCGGTGCAGCCGGTGTTCGTTGCGGGCCGTCGTACCGCCCGCGGCGCGGGTCATCCGCTCAAGAGCCTGCCCCTTCTCCGCCAACCGGCTCGTGAGTTGGGAAACCTTCTCCTCCAGTTGCCGCTTCTGGATCACGACCTTGCTGCTTGCGCGTTTGATCAGGACGGCCAGCAGCAGATACAGGGTTGTCGCTGCCGCGATCACAAGCATCCAGCTTTGCAGCCGAACCGCACCGATGGCCTGGTCCATGACATCGGTCGTTTGATGGATCTGCGCAACCGTCGGGATTGATCCGGTCTTCACTTCATGTATCGGCGCGTAAATTTCGATGAGATCCGACCCGTGCCCTGCCGGGCGTTGCGACTCTTCACCTTTGAGCGTCAATATCCGCGATTGCGTCTCGCCTCGAAACGCGGCAGCAAGAACGGGTCCGGTCTCGGATCGCAGACCGATCTGGGTGAGATCCGTGCTGTAGAGGACGCGTCCGTCTCGTGACCACAATTTGAACGCCACGATACGCTCCGCGAGCCGCGTTCCGTGCAGCAACTTGTCCAGCGCAAGCATGTCGGCATCGCTCAGCAAGCCGTCGCCGGTGAGTGCCACCGCCTGATCAGACAGGACGCTGTCCACATAGAGGGCGTACAAGGCGCTTTCATGATCGATCAATTTTTTCTCCGCCGCCCTGCTGAGCCAGACGCCTGTCACAAGCATCCCGACCAGCAGCACAGCAGAAATGCCGGCCAGCAGAGAGCGGGTTAGGTTCATTCGAAGCGAAGATCGCATGGTGGTCGCCGGGTCGTGGCAGAGGCAAATCGGAGCGGATCAGTATAGGGCATCAAACATGTGAGAGCCGGTCGTGATTCCCTGGTCGGACCGCGGGACTTTCCACTGACGTTGATCAGCGAACATCGCTGACACGGGCGGGAAACTGATAGTCCTGAGGATGTTGGTCCTATAAAAAAAGGACCAAGGTCACTACTAATTCGTGACCATCGCCTGTTGGCTTGGCGCCGGAATTTTTCAACAATGGCTTCGAAGTCATTGCACCGGAGAATGCGGACCCGCTGCAAGGCAAGTTAAACATAAGCCCTTCCGCAAAGGAGACTAGCGATGAGAAAGATTCTTGAAAAATCAGCCACCGTTATCGGATTGGCACTGATTTCCCCCTTGGCGTTTGCAGCCAATTTGGAGGAGGTTCAGACCTTCGTTGGGAAGGCGGTACCGTCCGCGTTTGTGCTGATGATGCTCATCATCATCGCCTTGGTGTACTTTCGGCAATTGCCGAACAAGAGCGCAGACACTTTGCAAAGCGTGCTAAATAGTGAAACCAACGCAGCACAGACAGTTGAGGCTGACGCGCTGGTCATTGAATGCGTACGCAAGATGGCTGGCCAGAAAATCGGTGCCCTGATGGTGATGGACAGCGGAAAGCTCGTCGGCATCTTCACCGAGCGGGATGCACTGAGCAGAGTGCTGGCTGCCGGCCGCGATCCGCGTGACACCAGAGTCGTTGAGGTCATGACGACCGATCCATGCTGCGCCTCGCCGCAGATGACCGTCGGTGCTGCGATGGACCTGGTCACCAAGAATCAGTTCCGGCATCTGCCGGTTGTGGAAAACGGCAAGGTGCAAGCACTGCTGTCGAGCCGGGACCTCTCGCATTGGCTGGGCAAGAACCGGACAGGGGAACTTCAGGAGGTGGTGGAGCTTTCCCATCAGTCTTGATGCCGAGCGCCGCTGGCAACGCTGCTGGCCAGCGTGCCGCAGTGTTTGTCAGTATGGCCTCGCGGCCGCTTCCACAACCTAACAGCCGAGCCCTACAGGAAACATGGTGCCCAAGGAAAAATCGCAGCACGAAACCCGGTCGACGCCGACTGAGAAGCTGGAACCCATAGTCAACTCCTCGCGCCGAGGTTTTCTGACCAAGGCGGCCACCGCAACCACACTTAGCGTTACCTCGCTGATGGGCACTGCGGCCTTGCTGACCAATTCCGATGACGCAGCGGCCAACAGCACCTGGGCAGAATGGTTTCAGGGTAACTACCGTTTGATGACCGACGCGGAAAAGCAGCAGGCCCGCACGCGCCTGGAAAAGCGCTACTCGGCAGAATTCCACAAGATGGTGACGGTCGATGGAACGCCTGCTGCCGAGGGTGTGCTGTTCGGCTATGCACTGAATGTTCAGAAATGC
>CAIYGK010000626.1 GCA_903925725.1 uncultured beta proteobacterium
GAAGGCAGCAGGCTGACAATGCGCTGCGGTGGCCGCGCCAGCGAGACAACAAGGCCGAGTTCGTCTGTTACGGGCAAGGCCCGCGCAAGCCCACACGCCAGCAGCAAACCGGTCAGGATCAGGGCGAAAGCGCGGGCTTGCATGGCCAGTGGGCTACTTCTGTGACCAGACCACACCCGCATAAAGTGAGCGAGTCGGCTGGTTGTAGCCGTAGGCAGTCTGGTACGCGCGATCGAGTAGGTTCTCAATGCGTGCGGTCAAGGCCAGTTCACGTGTCAGGGCATAACGCGCGTTCAGATTCGCGATGCTGTAAGCGGGCAATGCTGGTACGCGGGCGATATCGGGACGCTCGCCGGTAAAGCGCAGGTCGCCGCCAAAAATCCACTGGCCCAGCGGCAGCGATGCGCCGAACGACGCCATGTTGCGGGCGCGGCGAATCAGGCGCTCGCCTGTGCCCTCATCAATCGGATCCTGCAGCGTCAGGCTGGCGCGCAGGTCGGCGCTGGCGAATTTGCCGCTGTAGCTCAACTCAAGCCCCTTGTTGCTGGCGTCGTTGACGTTGTTGAAGGCCCAGGTGGCGAAGTCGTACAACATCAGGTTATCGGTGCGGGTCTTGAACAGAGTGGCGCGCACAACCTGCTTGTCCTGTGCCCACTGCAAGCCCAACTCGGTCGAGTGCGCCGTTTCGGGTTTGAGCGCAGGGTTGCCGGAGAATGCGTCATAGAGGTAAGCCAGCGGCGGCAGGTTGAAAGCCGAGGACACACTGGCAATCAGTTTCCATGCTGGTGTGAACTGCCAGCCGTAGCCAGCGTAGCCAGTGCTTTGCCCCGACAGGCCTTGCGCATCGTCGCGCCGCAGATTGAACTGCAGCGAATGCGCGCCGACCGTGCCCGACAGACCGGCAAACAGTGACGACACCGCACGCTCACGCTTGAGTTGGGTTGCATAGCTGTCGTTGCTGTCGATGGACTGACGCTGCGATTCAGCGCCGGCCGTCAGCAGCCAGTCGCCCAGCGCCACATGGTTGCTCCAGTTCAACGTGCGGCTGCTTGTTACGGCTTCGCTGTCGTACGGATAAGCGCTGAGACGGGCGTCATAGATCGAACGTTCGCGCCCCTGGTTGAACGCCAGTTGGCTGCGCCAGTCGCGCGTGAACTGGTTGTGACTGTAGAGCGACCAGGTGCCCAGTTGGGTCGCACCCTTGTGGATATCCGTGGGCGCACCAAAGCCGCCGCCATCGGTTTCAAATTCACCCTCACTGCCTTCGGCCCGCAGACCCAGCACTTGACCCGGCGCCACGGTCTGGGACAAGCCAAGGTTGTAGCTGCTGTTGCGGTAGCCATCCGCGTCCGGGTTCTCGTTCGGATATTGGCGCGTGTCCATGGCCGAGAAACCGCTGGTCTTGTGGCGCCCGACGCCAACAAAGAAACTGGTATCGCCAGACTGCCCGCTGACACCGGCCGAGGCGCGGGTACTGCCATAGGAGCCGGCCTCAAGTTGTGCGAAAGCCTTGGGCGCACCCTGCCCTTTGCGCATGAAAATCTGGATCACGCCACCCACCGCACCACTGCCGTAAATGGCCGACACATTGCCGCGCACAATCTCCACGTGATCAACCTGATCGAGCATGATGTGCTCCAGGCTGACGCTGCCGGTGCTGTCCTGTTTGGTTAATGGCACACCGTCGATCAGCACCAACACCTGC
>CAIYGK010000627.1 GCA_903925725.1 uncultured beta proteobacterium
ACGAATAGACTGCAGGCGGCGATTGTGCGCGGGCTCAAGCCCAGCGGCAAAGGCGTGACAGCCGTTGGTGACGACGCCCAGAGCATCTACAGTTTTCGCGGTGCCACAGTGCGCAACATCCTGGATTTTCCGCAGCAATTCAACCACGGCGTACGGTTGGTAACACTGGAGCGCAACTACCGCTCAACACAAGCGATTCTGGATGTCTCGAACGCCGTCATCGAACTCGCCACCGAGCGCCATGCGAAGAAGCTCTGGACCGACAAGCCCGGCAGCACACGAGCCCAGTTGATCGTGGTGAGCGATGAGGCCGAACAGGCGCGCTGGGTTGCCAACCGGATTCTGGAGCAGCGCGAAGGCGGGCTGCGGCTCAAATCCCAGGCTGTGCTGTTCAGAACCTCCTCGCACAGCGCTGCTCTGGAACTTGAACTGATGCGGCGTCAGATCCCCTTCGTGAAATTCGGTGGCCTGAAGTTTCTGGAGGCAGCGCACGTCAAGGACCTGTTGGCAATCCTGCGCTTTGCCCAGAATCCACGCGGCCGCATGGCCGGATTTCGCGTCGTGCAACTGATGGCAGGCGTGGGACCGGCGCTGGCGACACGCCTGCTCGACGCCATGGCGCAATCGGCTGACCCCGGCGCCACCCTGGCGTCATTTCAGATGCCTGCCAGCGCCGCCAGCGAATGGCAGATCTTCGTGCAGATGTACCGCGCACTGCAAACAACACAGGCACCCTGGCCGGCCGACATGGAACTGGCCAAACGCTGGTACCTGCCGCAGCTTGAACGCCTGCACGATGACCATGCGCAACGCCGCGCCGACATCGACAATCTGGAGCGCATGGCCTCGACGTATCCGAGCCGGGAACGCTTTCTGAGTGAGCTCACGCTGGACCCGCCGGAGGCGACCAGCGACCTGTCCGGTCCGGCGCACCGCGATGAAGACTACGTGATTCTCTCGACCATTCACTCGGCCAAAGGGCAGGAATGGACTTCGGTCCATGTGCTCAACGTGGTGGACGGTTGCATCCCGTCGGACCTGAGCACCGAAACGCAGGACGAAATTGAGGAGGAACGCCGCCTGCTCTACGTGGCCATGACGCGCGCCAGGGAACACTTGCATTTGTGGGTACCGCATCGCTTCTACGTGACCCAACAGGCAGCGCGTGGGGACCGGCACCTCTATGCGAGTCGCAGTCGGTTCATCCCGGACGCCCTGGCAGCGAAATTTGAGACGGTGATTTGGCCGCCGCCGACCCCTGATGTGTCAGGCGCGTCGAGCGGCGGACCCGCCAGCATCCAGGTGCGCGAGCGAGCGCGCTCTGCCTGGCGCTAAGAAGCGCAGTTGCCTATTTCTTCTTCGGCACATCGCTTGCTGCCGCTGCTTCGAGAAACAGGGCCGGATCGACCATCGCCCGATTCAGACTGACCGACCAGTGCAGATGCGGCCCGGTGGCGCGGCCGGTGGAACCCACCTTGCCAATCACGGCACCGGCGCTGACCCTGTCGCCGGTCTTCACTTCGATCGCCGACAGGTGGCAGTACATAGTCAGCAGACCTGAACCATGGTCGAGCCAGACCGTATTGCCGTTGAAGAAATAGTCGCCCGTATCGATCACGACGCCGGAGGCGGCGGCCAGCACCGGCGCGCCTTGGGCAGCAGCAATGTCCATACCGCTGTGCGGATTGCGTGACTGCCCGTTAAAGACGCGCCGCAAACCAAAAGAGCTGGAACGCCGGCCGCTGCTTGGCTGCAGCAGTTGCAAAGCCTCTGGCTGCACATCGCTAAAGGTCGCCATCACCTGCGCCAGGCGCACGCGCTCACGCTCGTAGCGCGCCGCGTCATCGGTGGACAGGTCGACCTGGCCGGGTGCCACCTTCAGGCGCTGCTCGGCGTAGCGAAACGGCTTGATCTGAAAACTCACGACAGATTCGCTCGACCCCGGACGTTTTACCTTCAGGCTCAAAGTACCCGGCGCCGCCGACAGCGGGATGCCGACCAAAGCCGTCCACTGCCCGCTTTCCTGCGCCACCCATACCGGGACGCCGTTGAAACTGACCTGCGGCGCCTGCGTCGAAGCACCCAACCCAACTCTGGCAATGCCGCCGGGGGTTGCACGAGCCTTAGGCAACTCGCTGGCGTCAGCCTGCCAGCCGATCACGCATAGCAGCAGCGCGAGCCAGCGGCGGCGAGGAGCGTTTGTCAAACCGGTCCACCGACAAAAGAAACCGCCGACTGGGCAGCCGTGTTGACCTGCAGCGAAAACACATCCGGCCGCGCATAGTGCCCGACCACATCAAAATCGAGCTGAGCCATCGGGATCAGATCGAGGTCGAGCTCGGCCGTCAGCAAGGCATCCTGATCGCGCAGTGGTCCGGCCAGGATTTTTCCGAGCGGGTCGATGATGACGCTGCCGCCACGCATCAGCACGGTGTCGCTGGCCTGCGGCAGGCGGTTGCTCATGCGGTCCGACGGGAAGTCACAGCGGCGCAGATGCTGGCAGGCCGAGAGCACAAAACAACGCCCTTCCAGCGCGATGTGCTGCATGGTGCCAATCCAGGTGTCACGGTCGTCGGCCGTCGGCGCACAGTACAGCGTCACGCGTTGCTGGTACATCGCCATGCGCAGCGCCGGCATGTAGTTCTCCCAGCAGATCACGGCCCCCATCTTGCCAAACGGCGTATCGACCGCCTGCAGCGTGGAACCATCGCCAAAGCCCCAGATCAGGCGCTCCAGCGCCGTTGGCATCAGCTTGCGGTGCTTGCCCAGCACTTGCCCGTCGGGGCCGAGGTAGACCGCAGTGCAGTAAACCGTGCCGCCCTCGCGCTCGATGATGCCGACGCAGACATAAAGCTGGTACTCCTTCGCCGCCTGGGCCAGTTGGGCAATCTCAGGGCCATCAACGCA
>CAIYGK010000628.1 GCA_903925725.1 uncultured beta proteobacterium
CGTGCTGGGTCCAGCCAACCGAGTTGCAGCCCACCAGCACATCGTCCTTGAACTGCAGGCTCAAGTGTCGCCCCGCCGCCTTGTCGGTCAATTCGACGTGTTCACCGCCGGCAACGCCCTGCCACTCACCGAAACTGCTGGAAATCAGCCCCAGGGTGTCGAGCACATTGATCTGCGTGACGCCCTTCAGGTCAGCGCTCGGACACAGACCGCTCGCAAAGGCGACCATGTTGAGCGCCGCCACCCGCGCCTGCTCAGCCGCATTGGGCTGAATCGCACTGACGATGGTTTTGCCGGACACCTTGTCAAAAGCTTCGGCGCAATCACCTGCAGCGAAGATGCCGGGCACGGTGCTCTGCAGATGCTCGTCGGTCAGAACACCCAGCAAGCAGGTGATGCCCGAATTTTCCAGAAAGCCGATGGCCGGGCGCACGCCAGCCGCGCTGATCACCAGATCAGCCGCTATCGTCTTGCCGTTGCTCAAACGCACCTGCATCGGCTTGCCGGCTTCTATCGCATCGACCCGAGTGCCGGTGAATACTTCAACACCTTTTGTCTGGCACCAGTCGCGAATCATGCCGCCTGCCGTCTCACCCATCATGCGCGGCACCATTCGGTCACCCATCTCGACCACGCTCAAGTGCACACCGCGCGCCGCCAAGGCTTCCATGATGATGCAGCCGATAAAGCCAGCGCCGAGTTGCAGCACGCGCGAGCCTTGCGTGGCCAGCGCCATGATGGCTCTGGCATCCGCCATGGTCCAGCAGGTGTGCACACCCGCGCTGCCTATGCCCGGGATGGGCGGCTGCACCGGACGCGAACCGGTGGCAATCAGCAGTGTGTCGAACTTGATCACCTCACCGCTGTCGAGTGTCACCGATCGCGCAGCGCTGTCCACGTGCTTGGCAGTTGCCTGAATCAGCTTGATTCCCAAGTCTGCAAAGTGCGAATCGCTCTTGCGCAGGTAGGTGCCGGATTCACCCACCCTGCCCATCAGCAAATACGGAATGGCCATGCGCGAGTACGGCGGCTCGCGCTCGTCACCAACACTGGTGATGGCGTCGTCAGGCGCGTGTTTGCGTATCGTTTCAGCAGCGATCACGCCGGCCGGGCCGGCGCCAAGGATGAGGTGATGCATCTACAGGCTCAAGCGCTTGCGGGTCTCTGCAGTCGGACGACCTTCTGCATCCCAGCCACGCACTTCGTAGTACTTGGGCAGCATCTTCGCCAGTTCATTGACTTTGCCCTTGGCCGGACCGGTCTTGCAAGCCTCGGTCAGCAGGCGCGCTGGCAGACTGTCGTCCTTGTGCGTAAAGCCGGCACGGTTGTTGAACTCGCGCTCCATGTTCCAGATGCGCTCGCCGATGGTGGCCAGTTCTTCAATCGTGTACTGCTCGCCGCAGGCACCCTGCATTTGCGGTGACAGGTCCTGCAGGCCCCAGGCGAAGGTGGTGAAGATACACAGACCGGACGAATCGAATGCAGCGGTGGCGTCCTGGAAGGCTTTGACCAGATCGGGTTTGCCTTCGTGCTCCAGCGGATCGGTCTTGACCGGGATACCCAGCACTTCGGACGCAATCGTGTAGCCGCGCAAATGGCAGCCGCCGCGGTTGCTGGTGGCGTACGCCAGGCCGATGCCCTGAATGGCGCGACCGTCGTAGGCCGGGAACTCCTGGCCTTTGGAACTCATGCTCAACTCGGGATGCCCATACTTGGCAGTCAGACGTTTCGAACCCTGCCCGATTTCCTTGCCAAAACCGCGACCGTTGACGGTCTCTTCAGCCAGGAACGCGAGCGCTTGGGCGGATCCAAATTTGGCCTCGATACCGACCTGCTCTTTCGTCAACACACCCATGTCGTAGAGTTCCATCACAGCGCCGATCGTGGTGCCGAAACTGATCGGGTCTATGCCTTCCTCGTTGCACAGCAGATTCGCATACTGCAGGGCTTCCAGGTCGTTCACGCCATTGGCGGCGCCGAGCGCCCATGCGGCCTCGTACTCAAGACCGCCATTGGCGCC
Source organism: uncultured beta proteobacterium (assembly GCA_903925725.1). Taxonomy (GTDB): domain Bacteria; phylum Pseudomonadota; class Gammaproteobacteria; order Burkholderiales; family Burkholderiaceae_C; genus Rhodoferax. The sequence goes on from CAIYGK010000628.1 coordinate 2,021, forward strand.
GCGGTACTGGGGCTTGTTCTCGATCGTGAAATGCCCTTCATCCATCTTGCTGATGCGACCGCAGGCGATGGTGCAACCAAAGCACGCCTGGTTCGTCACCAAGTGCTTCTTGCCATCGGTCTTGCGCGGGGCAGCCATGGCTTCGGCCCCGATGTCCTTGGCGCCTTCAAACTGGTTGTCGCGGTGATTGCGCGTTGGCAGAGCGCCCACTTCGTTGATGACGCTCATCAGCACCTGAGTGCCCATGGCGGGCAGGCCGGTTCCGGTGACGCCGTTTTCTGCCAGCACTTTCTTGCCCGCTTTGACCGCGGCCATGAAGGCTTTCGGGTCACGGATATTGCCCACGCCCTTGGTGCCACGCACAGCAATCGCCTTGAGGTTCTTGCTACCCATGACGGTGCCGACGCCAGAGCGACCGGCAGCGCGGTGCAGGTCGTTGACCACGCTGGCATACAACACACCGTTCTCGCCGGCCTTGCCGATGCTCGAAACTCGCGTCAACGGATCCTGCAGTGCGGACTTCAGAGCGGCTTCGGTTTCCCAGACGCTCTTGCCCCAGAGGTGGCTGGCGTCGCGCAGTTCGGCGACGTCGTCATTGACGTAGAGGTAGACCGGCTTGGCGCTCTTGCCTTCAAAAATGACCATGTCCCAGCCTGCCATCTTGAACTCGGCGCCCCAATAGCCGCCGGAATTGGAGCAGGCAATGGCGCCCGTCAGTGGCCCTTTGGTGATGACCGTGTAGCGGCCACCGGTCGAGGCCATGGTGCCGGTCAGCGGACCGGTAGCCCAGATGATCTTGTTGGCGGGAGACAGGGGGTCCACCTTGGCGTCCACCTCTTCCACCAGGTACTTGCTCCCCAGACCGCGCGAACCGATGTAGTCGCGCGCCCAGTCCATATTGAGCGGCTCGGATTTGACGGTACCAGCGGTCAAATCAACGCGAAGAATTTTTCCAGCCCATGACATGATTGTTTCTCCTTAAGCAGCCGATGGCTGGTTACCAAGTTTGTCGGCCCACTGCGCCATCCTGGACAGACCGGTCCAGTTGGCATCAATGAAAGTGATGGCGCCAGTCGGGCAATGCTCGGCACAGGCAGGTGCGCCGCCGCAAAGGTCGCACTTCTGCACCTTGCCGGTGGTCTCGACGTAGTTGATCGTGCCAAACGGGCAGGCGATGGTGCAGACCTTGCAGCCGACGCAGGTGGCATCGTTGACCACCTTGGCGCCGGTCGCTTTATCCACGGTGATCGCCTCGACCGGGCAGGCATGCAGACACCAGGCCTCATCGCACTGGGTGCAGGTATAGGGCACTTTCTTGCCGGTGTGGTGGAAGTCAAAAACCTTGATGCGCGATTTGGCGGTGGCGAAAGTGCCGTAGTTCTCGAAAGAACAAGCCATTTCGCATTGCAAACAACCGGTGCACTTGTCGGCGTTGATATGCAACACTTTTTGCATGTGTTTCTCCTGCGGGGTTGCGGCGCCATGAGAAGCGCCTTGCCTATGAAATTAAATACATAGTGATTGTTGGCGCCCTATGAGTCCGTTTTCCTAGGTACAAACCCTGATGTAGCAAGACTTCGGCGTCAAATTCCACATCAACGCAAGGCAGTGGGGACAGCCAGAATCATGCAATTTCCAAATCGGCACTTTATTATTTACAGGTAGCCACGCACCCGGTGGTGGGCAAATCGTGGAGTTGCGCCCTTTCATTACCGCAGCCGCGGCGTCGCCGAGATCGACCTGATTCTGCGAGGGCAATTCGGCAAGTCGCAAGTGCTGCCGGTGGAGATCAACAATGATGAACGGGCGCGCTGACTGGATGAGCGCATCCTGGCGATCCCGGCGGCCTGCCTTTGAAGTTCAGGCGCACGGCGTAAGGTGAATATGCCCTTGGTGCTGATGTCCATCCGCATGGGTGGCTTGCCACCGCTTTCGACCGTGATCTGCACTGACTCAAGCGCCGTCGCTAAATCTTTTGGGCAATGCCAGCGTTCTTAAGAATACCGTTGGCCGTGTGTCTGGACTGAACCGTGACAGCGACGGGGAACGTGCGCCTACTGACCGGGCTGTGCCAAACCTCGTGGCTACCCTTGCCTTGGCGAACCAATGTGCAGCCGTTGGCCAGCAGGATATCCCGCAACTGCGGATAAAAACCGCTGCCCATGCCTTACATAGCAACGCGCAGGTGCGAAGCGGCATCCTCTACATGGCGAAACTGGATCCGGCTGTTGACATCAAAAGCAATGCCATTTTCCAGGGCAATTTCAGGTGCAATCTCCCAGAACCGCGCGGTCAAAGCCTCGTAGCTTGGAGCTTCCGTGGTCACACTGAGTTCGTCGCAGGTTGCGACCCACATGCCACATTCAGCATCAAAAATCACATCCGCAACGAAGGGGGCGGTGCGGTTGAAGTCGGGCCGAAGGATATTGCTCATGCTCGAATTATTGCACCCTTCGCCCCAAATAGTGCCCTGCTTGGAACGCCAGTCCACGAAATGAAGATAGCGGCGTAAGCGGACTGTCGGCGCAACGTGACAAAGCTTGGCGATCTGGTTATCAGTTCAATGTGGCACGAACGGGTTATCGACGACAGAAGAATCCGCGTCAGCTCTCAGGGCTTGTGCTTGCTGTGGTCCATCGCAGGCATGTCACCCGCCTTGGCAGCCGGCACCCCCGGCGCGCTTGTGGCAACTGGCACTTTGAGTTCGACTTTGCTTTCGGCACCCTTGGCGTCCTTGAACACGAGCGTCAGCGGCACGGTGCTGTCCTTGACCAGCGCAGCCTTAAGATCCATCAGCATGACGTGGTAGCCACCGGGCTTGAGCTCCACGGTTTTGCCAGCGGCAATATCCAGGCCACCGGGGACGGCGCGCATCTTCATCACATCGCCTTCCATTTTCATTTCATGGACTTCCGCGACGCCGGCGGCGGGGGATGAGGCGCCGACCAGTTTGGTAGCGTCTTTGGCCGTGATCTTCATGAAGGCGCCGGTGGCTTTCTGGCCTTGCACTGAACTGCGAACCCAGGCGTCTTTGACTTCGACGCTTTGGGCGTAGGCGGTGCCGCAGGCCAGCGCGGCAATGAGGGCGAGTGATTTGAGTTTCATAAATTTCTCCAAAAGAATTGACTGACAAATGATTTAGTGCTGGTGGGCCGCGGGGCTGGATTCAATGATTTCGAGCAGCGCGGCGGGAAACTTCAGCCCCTTGGTGGAAGTACCAGTGGTGGGGATTTCAGCCCAATCGATACTACCTTTTTCGCAGGTCTGTGTCACCTTGAACCACATTGGGCCAGCCTGGTTGGGCAAGCCACCACGCAACACGAACTCGTCGTACCAGGCGTCGGGCAACCAGTTGTCTTTGCTCGCAGCAGTCCAGCTGATTTCTGTAACGTCTTCGGTGATCGTCTTGCCATGACTGGTATAGGGCTTTGCCAACTTCGCCAGCTTGGTGCTCAATATCCAGCCGGCTTTGGGCATTGGCTTGGCGCCGCTGAAGCCCTCCGGAATCGTGACGCGAAGCGCGGTGACCGGCGAGCCGTCGCAACCGTGACCGACACGCAGCGTGGCACGGTAGCTGGTGTTGGCCAGCGCAGCGGGTTCGCCCAGCACGACATGGGCCATGGCAGTGGTACCGGACAGGAACAAGGCACAGGCCGTTGCCCATTTGCTGATGATGAAATTGTTCATGATGTTCTTTGCAAATTACAGGTCAAACTTCAGCTCGGCCACATAGCTGCGCTGCGGATAGGGATGGAAATTCCAGTACTGGTAGTTGTTCAGGTTGTCGATGCCCAGTGAGGCGGTCCACTGCTTGTTCACCGCATAGCGCAGTCGCAGGTCGGCAGTGAAGTAAGGACTGACGCCCTGGTAGGTGTAGCCGTTCACATCGGCATTGTTCAGGGTGCGAAACTGCGCGCCGCTGTAACGCGCGCCCAGCGCTGCACTCCAGTGCTCGTCCAAGCGGTAACTCGCCAGCGCGGTGGCTCTCCACTTGGGGATGTTGGGCTGCTGCTTGCCGATGGTGTCTCCCGCCACTGCGACAAAGCCGGCGTTTTCCTTGATGACGGAGTCGGCATAGGTGATGCTGCCGGCGAGGTCAAGCCCCTTCCTGATGACATCGACCCCGCTGTAAGCCACTTCCAGCCCCATGGTTTGAATGCGACCGATGTTCTGCACGCGGCTGACGTTTTTGTTGGCGAGCGGGTCCAGCGTGGTTTGCGAGTACAGCGAGTCAC
>CAIYGK010000629.1 GCA_903925725.1 uncultured beta proteobacterium
AACAGCAGGATCGGAAAGAAGTCGATCAGTATCTTCATTTGGGGCTGAAGTTTAACGATGCCGAGTTCATGCAGTAGCGCAGACCTGTAGGCGTTGGCCCATCCTCGAAGACATGACCCAGGTGCGCGCCGCAGTCGGCGCAGAGCACTTCGGTGCGCTTCATCCATAGCGAGTCGTCTGTCTTTCTTTCCAGTGCCGCCTCATCGATGGGTTGAAAGTAGCTGGGCCAGCCACAGCCTGAATCAAACTTTGTGCTGGAGTCAAACAGCGGTTTGTCACAGCAGATGCAGCGATAGGTGCCCGCGGCGCCATGCCCCTCGAACTTGCCGCTGTAAGGGCGCTCGGTAGCAGCGTGCCGAGTGACCTCAAAGGCCAGAGGCTCTGCGCCTTTGGCTTTGAGCTCGGCCTTCCACTGCTCATCGGATTTCTTGATTTTGTAAGTCATGGCTTGCCTCAGGAACTGCAACTGATTTCGATACTATGCGCCCATTCGGGCGGAAAGTCGGCATAGTGTTCAAACTTCGCGTGTTCGTCAAACGGTGCTTCAAGCACTTCAAGCAAACTGGCGATAACCGAGAAGTCCTTCTGCTTTGCAGCCTGAATCGCCAGCTCCGCCAGGTGATTGCGCAGCACAAACTTCGGATTCGTTCTTAGCATCACGTCAGATTGCTGTTGGCACGGAAGCCCTCCGATCCGCTGTTTGTAACGCACCCACCAGGCATCAAAGCCCGCAGCGTCGAGAAACAGATCACGCACCGGCGTCACATCGCCGCTACCGACGCTGTGACTCAGGCGGCGCCAGAAGATGGTGTAGTCGATACCAGAGCGCGCCAGCAGGCTCAGAATGTCTTCAACCAGTGGCCGATCTTCTGGCGCCGCACTGTCCAGCAGGCCCAGCTTGGCGCGCATCCGGCTCTCGAACTCCTGGAGAAACACGGTCTTGAATGGCTCCAGCGCGGCCAGCACGAGCGGCTGTTCTTCAATCAGTGGCAGCAGGGCCTGCGCCAGGCAGTACAGATTCCAGTAGGCGACGTTGGGTTGTCGGTTGAAAGCGTAGCGCCCCTGGGTGTCTGAGTGGTTGCAGATATGGCCCGGCTGGTAGGTATCCAGAAACTGAAACGGGCCGTAATCGATGGTCAAGCCCAGAATGCTCATGTTGTCGGTGTTCATCACGCCGTGGCAGAAGCCGACGGCCTGCCACTGCGCCAGCATCTTTGCGGTGCGTTCGCTGACCACCTGCAGCAGCCCTGCGTAGGCGTTGCCACCAGGTGCGTCAGCGCTGCGACACTGCGGGTAATGGTGATCAATCACGTAGTCGCCCAGGGTCTTGAGTTGGTCGATCCGGGCACGGGCCGAGAAGTGTTCAAAATGACCAAAGCGCACAAAGCTCGGTGCCAGCCGGGTCAGTACCGCTGCAGTTTCCGCAGTTTCGCGGTAGACCGGTGCATCTGATCCCGTGACGCATAAAGCGCGTGTCGTCGGTACCTGCAGGCCGTGCATGGCTTCGCTGCAGAGAAACTCGCGTACGGTCGAACGCAGCACGGCGCGTCCGTCGGCCATACGGGAGTAGGGCGTCAGTCCAGCGCCCTTGAGCTGCAGTTCCATCCCTTCGGCAGTCTGGCCCAGCAGGATGGCGCGACCATCACCCAACTGCCCTGCCCAGACACCAAATTGATGACCGCTGTAGACGCTGGCCAGCGGCTCCGCACCGGTGACGGCGCGGTTGCCGCTGAGCGCTTGCAGATGTTCGCTGGACTCCAGCCATGACGGCATCAAGCCCAGTTCGCCTGCCAGTGTTTCGCTGTGCGCCACCCAATACGGATCAGGCAGCGGCTGCGGTGAGAGCCGGGTGTAGAAGTCATTTCCCAGAGCGGCAAAAGTGTTGCGCCAGGTCAAACCCAGATCGGTCGTGTCGTGGCAGTCTGTTCTCTGGTTCATGGGGCAATTGTCTCGCGCCAGCGGCCGACCCATAGTTTGCAGGGTTATCCAATATTTCGCAGTAACATGCGCGTGGTTCAAATACTTATGAGGAGTTCGTTCATGCTTGGGTTGATGCAAAGCCAACAGTTGTTGATTTCGACACTTATCGAATTTGCCGAGCGCCATCATGGCGAAGGTGAAATCGTTTCGCGCCGGGTCGAGGGCGACATCCACCGTTACACCTACAAGGAAGTGGCAGTGCGTTCGCGCCAGGTGGCCAATGCGCTTGATGGCCTGAAACTGCAGTTCAGTGACCGCGTGGCGACACTTGCCTGGAACGGTTACCGCCATCTGGAGCTCTACTTTGGTGTCAGTGGAACGGGCCGGGTCCTGCACACGCTCAACCCGCGCCTGCATCCAGATCAGATCAGCTGGATCGTCAATCACGCGGAAGATTCCGTGCTCTGTTTCGACATGAGTTTTCTGCCCATTGTGAAAGCCGTGCATGGCCGTTGCCCTACCGTCAAGCACTATGTGGCGATGTGTGACGCCGACAAGTTGCCCAGCGACAGCGGCATTCCCGGACTGATCAGCTACGAGGCCTGGATTGGCGCCCAGAGCAGCGAATACAAGTGGCCGTCATTCGACGAAAATTCCGCCTCCAGCATGTGCTACACGAGTGGCACCACGGGCAATCCGAAGGCCGCCCTGTACAGTCATCGTTCGACCATGCTGCATGCCTTGGCCGGTGCCTTGCCTGACGCCTTGAGCATGAGTGCGCGTGACACTGTGCTGCCGGTGGTTCCGATGTTCCACGTCAACGCCTGGGGACTGCCGTATTCGGCAGCCATGACCGGCGCCAAGCTGGTGTTCCCTGGACCGGCGATGGACGGCAAATCCATTTTCGAGCTGATCGAAGGTGAGAAGGTCTCCTTTGCAGCTGGTGTGCCCACCGTCTGGCAGATGATGCTTGGCCACATGCAGGCTGGCGGCCTGCGTTTCTCCACGCTTAAACGCACGGTGATCGGTGGCTCGGCCTGCCCACCGGCCATGATCACCGCCTTCAATGATCTGTACGGCGTCGAAGTGTTGCACGCCTGGGGTATGACCGAGATGTCGCCGCTCGGTACCGTATGCACCCTGAAGAACAAGCATCTGACCATGACGTCGCCAGAAAAGATGCAGGTTCGGCTGAAGCAGGGACGCGGCGTTTTTGGTGTGGACATGAAGATTGTCGATGGTGACGGCAAGGAGTTGCCCTGGGACGGCAAGACCTACGGTGATCTGCTTGTGAAGGGGCCGTGGATCATCAGTGCCTATTTCAAGGGAGAGGGCGGTTCACCGTTGGTGGACGGCTGGTTTCCAACTGGCGACGTCGCCACCATTGATGCTGACGGTTACATGCAAATCACGGATCGCAGCAAGGATGTCATCAAGTCAGGCGGCGAATGGATCAGCTCGATTGACGTCGAGAACATTGCCATGGCGCATCCGGCCGTCGCAATGGCAGCCTGCATCGGCATGAAGCATCCCAAGTGGGACGAGCGTCCCATCATCGCTGTCGTGAAGAAGCCAGGTACCGAGGTGTCGCGCGACGAATTGATCGCCTTCTACGAAGGCAAGACCGCCAAATGGCAAATTCCGGATGATGTTGTGTTTGTCGACGCGATCCCCCTGGGTGGCACCGGCAAGATGCAGAAGACCAAGCTGCGCGAACTGCTCAAGGATTACAAATTGCCGGATGCCTGACAGGGGTATTGCGACGGGACTGTCGCATGTGTGATTGGCGCTAGTGGAAAACCCTCGTGGTGCAGCGCACAAATGCTTGTACTCTGCGCCTTTGTACTCTGCGTGCTTGTCAGATGATTGAAACTCAGGAGCTAAATATGAAATTTGCATTGAAAATTGTTGCCGCTACTGCCGCCGCCTTGTGCGTCAGCACCGCTTTCGCCCAAAAGGGTGAAGTCGTCAAGATCGTCCGGATTGATCCGCTGACAGGATTGCTCGGACCAGTAGGTGTCAGTCAGCTAAAGGGTTACCAGTTTTTTGCCGAAAAGTTCAGCGGTCTGCCGGTCCCCGGCAACCCCGGACAGCCTGGCAATCCTGCTGGTGTCAAGTTCGAGATTACCGGCATCGACAACAAGCTCAGTCCGACCGAAAGTCTGAATGCGCTCAAGGCTGCGATTGACCAGGGCGTGCGCTATGTCATTCAAGGCAATGGTTCTTCCGTCGCGCTGGCGCTGGTGGATGCCATCAACAAGCACAACGAGCGCAACCCCGGCAAGGAAGTGGTTTACTTCAACGACTCAGCCGTTGATCCGGATCTCACCAACAGCAAGTGCAGCTTCTGGCATTTCCGTTTTGACGCTGATACCTCCATGAAGATGGAAGCCATGGGCGGCTTCATGGCAGAGCAGAAGGATGTCAAGAAAGTCTACATCCTTGGTCAGAACTACTCGCACGGGGTGCAGGTTGCCAAGTTCACCAAGGAAGTGCTGGCGCGCAAGCGCCCCGACATCCAGATCGTAGGCGAGGACCTGCACCCGCTGGCGCAGGTGCGCGACTTTGCGCCCTACATTGCCAAGATCAAGGCCACCGGTGCCGATAGCGTCGTTACAGGCAACTGGGGATCCGACTTGTCTCTGTTGGTCAAGGCAGCCAATGAAAACGGTTATACCGGCAAATTCTTCACCTACTACACCGGCGTCACTGGAACGCCAACCGCCTTGGGGACGAACGGCGCCGGCCGGGTGTACCAGATTGGCTACAGCCACTACAACATGGGTGGTCAGTTGGATAAATGGATGGCAGAGTTCAAGAAGAAGTACAACGACGATTTCTACACCGGCTCCACCATCCGCATTTATGAAATGCTGGGTGCCGCCATCGCCAAAGCCAAGTCAACCGACCCGGTCAAAGTTGCGACGGCGATGGAAGGTCTGAAAGTTGCAACCTTTAATGGTGAAGTCGAGATGCGCAAGGCTGACCACCAACTGCAGCAGCCGCTTTACATGGCGGTCTGGCAGAAAGCCGACAAGAAGTACCCGTACAGCCCGGAGAACACCGGCATGACGCTGGCCCCGGTCAAGGAGTACCCCAACTACGTTTCGAGCACGCCCACCAGCTGCCAGATGAAACGCCCTTGATCTCTACCGTGTGATGCTGGAGCCCGAACGGGTGTACCGTCTCGGGCTCTTTTTTGCCTTCCGGTCAGTAAGGATTATCTGAATGGAGTTCTTCATTATCTCCATGCTCAACGGATTGAGCTATGGCTTGCTGTTGTTCATGTTGAGCTCGGGGTTGACGCTGATCTTCAGCATGATGGGCGTTCTGAATTTTGCGCATGCTTCCTTTTACATGGTGGGTGCCTACGTCGGCTACACAGTGTCAGGGTTGTTCGGCTTCTGGCCGGCCCTGGTTCTGGCGCCGCTGATCGTGGGCGCCATGGGGGCGCTGTTTGAGCGCTTCTTCTTGCGCAAGGTACACAAGTTCGGGCATGTGGCAGAGTTGCTCATCACTTTTGGGTTGTCCTATGTCATTTTTGAGCTGGTGCAACTGATCTGGGGTCGCATAGCACTCAATTTTCGTCCGCCAGACCTGTTACAGGGGCCGGCTTTCACGCTGATCAACCATTCGGTTAACGGTCTGAGCGTGCTGTGGGGTGCAGCACCGGCTGAACTGTGCAGTACTGCCGATGCCGGTGTACGCCTGGTCTGCTCGCCGTTTCCTGCGACCCGCGGTTTCATGATGCTGGTCGCCCTGATCATGCTGGGTTCGGTCTGGCTGATGCTCACGCGGACTCGTGTCGGTCTCGTGATTCAGGCCGCGCTCACCCATCCGGAGATGGTGGAAAGTCTGGGTCACAACGTGCCCCTGGTCTTCATGATGGTTTTTGGTGCCGGGGCGGCATTGGCTGGTCTGGCTGGCGTGATTGGCGGCAGCACCTTTCTGACTGAACCTTCCATGGCGGCTACCGTTGGTTCTGTCATCTTTGTCGTGGTGGTGGTCGGAGGTATGGGATCGCTGTCCGGTGCCTTTCTGGCTTCGGTTTTGATTGGCATCATCCAGACCTTTGCTGTCGCCTTTGACTACTCGCTTGGCACGCTTGCCGGCCAGTTGGGCCTGCAACTCGGCTCTTACGCCCTCGGCAATTCGTTCATCAAGCTCACCCTGTCGCAGGTTGCGCCGATATTGCCTTATCTGTTTCTTGTGCTGATCCTGATCTTCAGGCCCAAGGGACTGCTTGGCACGCGGGAGGACTGAGCCATGAGCACGGTCTACCAATTCAAACCCCTGAACGTCGGGCGCTGGCTGATATGGGGCCTGTTTGCGCTGCTGCTGGCCTTGATTCCGATGCTGTTTACCAGCAGTCTGGCCATCACCATCCTGTCACAGATGGGGATCGCCATCATTGCCTGCCTGTCCTACAACATGCTGCTGGGTCAGGGCGGCATGCTGAGTTTCGGGCACGCCGTCTACACCGGCCTGGGCTCCTTCATGGCGATCCACGCGCTCAACAGCATCACCGACGGTTCACTGCCGCTGCCGGTGTCCGCTCTGCCACTGGTTGGTGGTCTTGCCGGCATGGCGTTTGCCGTGTTGTTTGGCTACGTGACGACGCGCAAAGCCGGCACCACCTTTGCCATGATCACCATGGGTATGGGTGAACTGGTGTACGCCATGTCCAACATGATTCCAGAGTTCTTTGGCGGTGAGGGCGGCGTATCGGGCAACCGCGTCGCTGGCAAAGCGTTCATGGGGATCACCTATGGGCCGCCGATTCAGGTCTATTACCTGATTGCCCTCTACACCTTCCTCAGCGTCGCTGCCATGTTTGCCTTTACCAGAACACCACTGGGGCGTATGCTCAATGCGGTGCGTGACAACCCAGAGCGGGTTGAATTCGTTGGCTACAACACGCAGCGTGTCCGTTACACCGCCTTCATCATTGCCGGCTTTTTTGCCGGCATATCGGGCGGACTCGGGGCCCTGAATTTTGAAATCGTTACCGCCGAAGTAGTGGGCGCGGGCCGTTCGGGTGCCTACCTGTTGTTCACTTTTCTAGGTGGAGCCACTTTCTTTTTTGGTCCCATCATTGGCGCTGTGCTGATGGTGTTGGCCTTTGTGATGCTGAGCGAGTTCACCAAAGCCTGGCTGCTCTACCTTGGTCTCATCTTCCTGTTCATGGTGATGTACGCGCCCGGCGGCATTGCCAGTCTGCTGATGATGAACCTCAGGCTTGCTGCCTTTGGCAAATTGCGTCAGCTCTGGGTGAGCTATCTGGCGCTGGCCGTCACGTCGCTGCTCGCACTCATAGGCGCAGCGGGTATGGTTGAGATGGTTTACCACCTGCAGATGGCGGGCGCTGATGGCAACACGGTGCGCTTCATGGGCGTGGTGCTGGATGCGACAGGTCTGAACAGCTGGTTCGGTTGCGCATTTGTGATTCTGACTGGTGCCGGGCTGTTTGAACTTTGCAGACGCCAGTACAGCAAGGAGTGGGGAACGATCCAGG
>CAIYGK010000630.1 GCA_903925725.1 uncultured beta proteobacterium
CCTGGTGACCGAGGACATGCTCCAGATCGAGGGCAAGGGTGTCAACGTCATCACGGCGCCCAACCGGCTCCACATCATGATGGCATCCAACAACGACTGGGTGGTGCCAGCGGGCAACAAGGAGCGGCGGTTCTTCGTCTTGCGGGTCAGCAGCAAGCGCATCCAGGACCACGCCTACTTTGCCGCCATCGACCATCAGATGTTGCAAGAAGGTGGTCTGTCGGCCATGATGTACGACCTTGTGAACCGCGACATCTCCGCCTTCAACGTGCGCAAGTTCACCTGGACCGACGCGCTGGATGACCAGGTACTGCGGTCGCTTGATCCGGGGACGCAGTGGTGGATGACTTTGGTGTCGCCGGGCGGTCCGCAAGGTCGCATGGAAAATCCCTCACCTCGACTCTTCCGCTTTTCAGTTTGCAGTTAAAGATTTCTGCAGTGGCATTGGTGCTGAAGAATGCGATGACGACAATCGCGATGTGCGCAGGGGCATGCATTGAAGAAATTATCGACCGTAAGTACTTCACAAAAATCCACCCTGCGACAGTTGACTTTTCATACTCTGCTGCCACCTACGCCGGCACACCCCACTGCGCCACCTGTACCTTTTCGTCCGATGTATAGGGCGAATCCGGCAGCTCCTGATAAACATCGTTAAGGACGTCGGGAGGCGAATGGTGAAGTGGCTGCGAGGAAGCGACTCCAAAATTCGAGGGAGGTGTCAACAGGAGATTTCATAGACTCAATCAATACTATAACCATGTATTGGCACCACAAATTCCCGGCTATGCTTCGCAATATGCTGACCAATTGAACAGCAACCTACGGAGACCCGAACATGGCTCGAAAAAGAAGCGGCATAGCGGACGACTTCATTGACATCGTCTCCATGCTGCCCTGGTGGGTCGGCTGCGCCCTTGCACTGGTGTCGTATGTGCTGTTGCACCGAGTTGCCACACAAGTGATGGTCGTCAACACGACCCCCGGGCATGCCAGTGATCTGATGGTTCAGAGTATTTGGATGGGACTGGCCACTGGGGGACAGTATTTTGTGCCCCTGTTGTGCCTTGCCGGCGCAGCGATGTCTGCCTACCGCCGCCATCAGCGCCAAACGCTGGTCGCCAACGTAAGCAGCGGCAAAGCAGCCGATGCCCTTGACGGCATCAGCTGGCAGGAGTTCGAGATGCTGGTCGGGGAAGCCTTCCGGCTCCAGGAATACCAAGTCTTGGAGACTGGCGGCGCCGGCGCCGACGGCGGTGTTGATCTGGTGCTGCGCAAGGGCGGTGAAAAGTTTCTCGTACAGTGTAAGCAGTGGAAAGCATTCACCGTGGGCGTCACTATCGTGCGCGAGCTTTACGGCGTCATGGCCGCGAACGGCGCCGCCGGCGGCTTTGTCGTGACGTCAGGACGCTTCACCGACGAGGCCAAGAGTTTCGCCCTGGGCCGCAATGTCAACTTGATCGACGGGCCGGCACTCCTCAAGTTGATTCAGCAAGCACGGGCGGCACAACAGTCGGGCAGTAAGGGGCCGACGATGCCGACGCCTGCGCGACCAAAGGCCGTTATCCAGCCGCTATGCCCGTCGTGCTCGAAGCCGATGGTGCGCCGCACAGCCAAGAAAGGTAGCTCTGCCGGCAGCACATTCTGGGGCTGCGTTGACTTCCCCGCATGCCGCGGAACTCGGCAGAACGTGTAGCCGAAGCCGAGAACCCAGACATACACTCGCAGCATGGCAAACCCCAACCTCTCATCTTTCATCTGGTCCGTCGCCGACCTCCTTCGTGGCGACTACAAGCAGTCTGAGTACGGCAAGGTCATCCTGCCCTTCACCGTGCTGCGTCGCCTGGACTGTGTGCTGGAGGCCACCAAGCCCGCCGTGCTGGCCGAGAAGGCCACCCGCGAGGCCGCTGGCCTGAACGCTGAGCCTTTCCTGCTGCGCAAGGCCGGCCAGTTCTTCTACAACACCTCGCCGCTCGACCTTAAGAAGCTCATGGGCGACCAGGACCACATTGGCGAGAATCTTCGCGCATACATGCAGGCGTTTTCGCCCGCGGTGCGCGACATCTTCGAGAGCTTCGAGTTTCATACTCAGATCGACAAGCTGGCCAAGTCGGGGCTGCTGTACATGGTGACCGAGAAGTTCGCCACCATCGACCTGCACCCCAACGTCGTCAGCAACGCTGAGATGGGCGCGGTGTTCGAGGAGCTGATCCGCAAATTCGCCGAACTATCCAACGAGACCGCCGGCGAGCACTTTACCCCGCGCGAGGTCATCCGCCTCATGGTCAACTTGCTGTTCATCGAAGACGACCAGGCCCTAACCAAGCCCGGCGTGGTGCGCAGCCTGTACGACCCCACAGCGGGAACTGGCGGCATGCTGAGCGTGGCAGACGAGCATCTGTCCAGCCTGAACCCGGACGCCCGGCTGGTCATGTACGGCCAGGAACTCAACCCCGAGTCATACGCCATCTGCAAGGCGGACATGCTCATCAAGGGTCAGGACATCGCCAACATCATCTTTGGCAACACCCTGTCTGCTGACGGCCTGCCGGGCAAGGTCTTCGACTACAGCCTGTCGAACCCGCCGTTCGGTGTTGAGTGGAAGAAGATCGAGACCCAGATTCGTAAGGAATACGAGCAGCAGGGCTACAACGGGCGCTTCGGCCCGGGCCTGCCGCGTGTCAGTGACGGCTCCCTGTTGTTTCTGCTGCACCTGATTGCCAAGATGCGCCCGGCTGTTGATGGCGGCAGCCGCTTCGGCATCGTTCTGAACGGCTCACCCTTGTTCACCGGCGGTGCAGGCAGCGGTGAGAGTGAGATTCGCCGCTACGTGCTGGAGAACGACCTGGTCGAGGCGATCATCGCCCTGCCGACCGACATGTTCTACAACACCGGCATCAGCACCTATGTCTGGATCGTCAGTAACCGTAAGCCTGCCGCCCGCAAGGGCAAGGTACAGCTGATCGACGCCAGCAGCTTCTGGCAGAAGATGCGCAAGAGTCTGGGCAGCAAGCGCAAGGAACTGAGCGCCGAGCACATCGACGACATCACGCGGCTGTTCGGGAACTTCGAGGAACTCACCCGCGACGGCGTGCCGATCAGCCGTATCTTCCCCAATGATGCGTTCGGCTACCACACCATCACCGTCGAGCGCCCTGAGCGCGACACCGCGGGTAAGGTGGTCCTTGGCACCAAGGGTAAGGGTAAGGGCAAGCCGGTGCCGGACTCCAGCCTGCGCGACACCGAGAACGTGCCGCTCAGCGATGACACTGCCGACTACTTCAAGCGTGAGGTGCTGCCTCATGCACCCGATGCCTGGATCGACATCGAGAAGACCAAGGTCGGCTACGAGATACCGTTCAACCGGCACTTTTATGTCTTCAAGCCGCCGCGCCCGCTGGCTGAGATTGATGCCGAACTGAAGGGTGTCACCGACCGCATACTGACAATGATCAACGGGCTGACGGCATGAGCTTGCCTCGGTATCCCGAGTACAAAGACAGTGGTGTCGAGTGGCTGGGGGATGTGCCGGAGCATTGGGACGTGAAGCGGCTCAAGCGAGCTTGTCATGTTTTTCCAAGCAATGTTGACAAGAAGTCATACGACGGCGACACCCCGGTGCTGCTGTGCAATTACACCGATATCTATTACAACGACACTATCGTGGCCGACATGGCATTCATGGCTGCCACAGCAACACCAGAACAGATAGAAAAGTTCACGCTTCGCGGTGGCGACACGATCATCACCAAAGACTCTGAGACCGCAGACGACATAGCCATCGCCGCATACGTGCCAGTTGGGTTGCCAGGTGTGATCTGTGGTTACCACTTGTCAGTGGTCCGTCCGACACAAGAAACTGACGGTGCATTCGTGAAACGGCTCTTTGACTCCACATATGTAAAGTCTTGTGTCGCGGTTCGCGCCAACGGTCTCACCCGAGTAGGGCTTGGTCAGTACGAAATCGACAACCTCGACTTACCGTTCCCACCTCTTACCGAACAAACCCAGATTGCCACCTTCCTCGATCAAGAAGCAGCCAAGATTGACGAGCTGGTGGCCGAGCAGCGGCGGCTGATGGACCTGCTGAAAGAAAAGCGCCAGGCCGTCATCTCACACGCCGTCACCCGGGGCCTGAACCCTGACGCGCCCATGAAGCCGTCAGGCATCGAGTGGCTGGGGGATGTGCCGGAGCACTGGCGAGTCGGGAAATGTGGCTTCTACATCTCGATACTTTCGGGCTTCGCATTTCCGTCGATGGAATTTTCGGAAGACGAGACAGACACAAAACTTCTCCGTGGAATCAACGTCGGCATTTCTCGACTCAAATGGAACGAGACCGTGTACTGGCGGCGTAAACCAGGTGATGGTCTGCACGTTTATGAAATGCAAGCAGGTGACCTCGTCATTGGAATGGATCGCCCGTTAATCAACGATGGTATGCGCGTCGCAAAAGTCAAAGAGACTGACTTGCCATGTCTATTGCTTCAACGGGTGGCGTCACTTAAGACAGGGAGTCAACTGAACGCTGACTATCTATTGGGACTTTTGTCGTCCGGAATGTTCGTGGCTCACTTCTCGCCTGAAACAACTGGCGTGAGCGTTCCGCACATCAGCCCTGAGCAAATCGGTAACTTCGTCATTCCCGTGCCACCGGTTGCAGAACAAAAGGCGATCGTTGAATTTGTGAGCACTGAGTCCCTAAACTTTGACACCCTCACCGCCGAAGCCCAGCACGCCATCGACCTGCTGCAAGAACGCCGCACCGCGCTGATCTCCGCCGCCGTGACCGGACAGATTGATATAAGGAACTCGCATGACCATTGATTGGACTTTCAAATTTACAGACATCCTAATAGTGATCGTCACGTTTGCTGGGCCCATCATGGCTGTTCAGATACAGAAGTATCTGGAAAGAGAGCGAGAGACGAACCTTGCACGCACACGGTTGTTTAGAACATTGATGGCGACCAGGGCGTTAAACCTGTCACCTGCTCACGTTGAGGCACTCAATGCAGTGCCAATCGAATTTTACGGAACCAAGGGGCCACTTAGGGACATCAACCTGAAGTGGAAAATTTACTATGACCACTTATTAACACCCCCACCGGCCAACCCGGCTTGGGAGGTGAAGCGCAAAGATCTGTTGTTTGACTTACTAATAGTGATGTCACAGTTTCTTAAATATGACTTTGACGAAGTGGAGATAAAGAAGGTCTATGCACCTCAGGGTCACGCCGTTATTGAGTCTGACCAAGAAGTCATTCGTAGTGGATTCGCTAATCTTTTCAGGGGCCAGGTAACCATCCCAGTCGAAATTAGGCCACTGAGCGCCGCAACCACGGTAGGCACTTCAAGTGGCACAAATCCATAAAGAAATCAGCTTCGAGTCCGAAATCTGCCAACACTTGGCCGACCACGGCTGGCTCTACGCTGAGGGCGACGCCGCTGGCTATGACCGCACCCGTGCCCTGTTCCCCGCCGACGTCCTGGCCTGGGTGCAGGCGACGCAGCCCAAGGCTTGGGACACCCTGACCAAGAACCACGGTGCCAAGGCCGGCGATACCCTGCTGGCCCGCCTGCGCGACCAGCTCGACCAGCGCGGCACGCTGGATGTGCTGCGCCACGGCGTCGAACTGTTGGGCCTCAAGACCCCGCTCAAGCTCGCTGAATTCAAGCCGGCGCTGGCCATCAACCCCG
Source organism: uncultured beta proteobacterium (assembly GCA_903925725.1). Lineage (GTDB taxonomy): Bacteria > Pseudomonadota > Gammaproteobacteria > Burkholderiales > Burkholderiaceae_C > Rhodoferax. The sequence goes on from CAIYGK010000630.1 coordinate 5,701, forward strand.
ACATCATGGCCCGCTATGCTGCCAACCGGCTGCGCGTGATCCGGCAGGTGCGCTACTCCATGCATAACGAAAACAGCATCGACTTGGTACTGTTTCTCAACGGCCTGCCCGTGGCCACGGTGGAACTCAAGACCGACTTCACCCAGAGCATCGGCGA
>CAIYGK010000631.1 GCA_903925725.1 uncultured beta proteobacterium
CAAAAACCCCCAACAACTCGCCTGTGTCTTCTGGCACGGCGAGAACAGGCGGCCATGGTGCCGATTCAGCGTCGCAGGCCGAGGCGCTGACCGTTACGGAACTGCGCTATCGGCGACTGTTTGAAACGGCGCGGGATGGCATTCTGCTCTTGAACGCAGACACCGGCCGGATTGAAGACGTTAATCAGTCCCTGACAGAATTGCTCGGCTATGAGCATGCCGAGTTTATCGGCAAGAAGCCCTGGGAGATGGTGCCCTTCAAGGGTACTGAAGTTGACGAGAGCACCTTTTCCGAACTTCGAACAAAACGCTATCTCCGATTTGGTCAGGTTGGCCTGCACACAGAGGGAGGGCAGAGTATCAGCGTTGAATTTGTCGGTCATGCGTATGGCTGCAACGGTCATGACATCATTGAATACAACTTCCGTGAGGGCATGGAGCCCAATGTATCGCAGATGGCAGCAAACTCTGCTTCGCGTGCCTTGGAAATGCTTAGCCAGTGCAGCCAGGCCATGCTCCGCGAGAGGGATGAACAGGGGTTGCTTCAGGAATATTGTCGCATTGCAGTGGAAACAGGTGGCTACCTCATGGCATGGGTGGGGGCTGCAGACCGCGAACCCGAGAAGCGCGTCAACGTGGTGGCCCATTTTGGCTGTAGCGACAATTACCTGGAAACCGCTGACATCAGATGGGACGAGTCGGAGCGCGGCCAAGGGCCTACGGGGCGCGCTATCCGGACGGGACAACTGCAATTCACAGAGGATATGTCCATAGACCCACAGCTTTCGCCCTGGCGTGCGGAGGCACTAAAGCACGGGTACTGGTCCTCCATTGCCTTGCCGTTCCTCATCGACGACGCGACGAGGAAGTGTCTGACTGTGTACGCCGACAAGCCCATGCATTGGTCGCTGCAGGAACGCCAAGTGCTGCAGAACATTGCAAATGACATGGGCTTTAGCGTCACAGCCATTCGCAACGCAATGGCCCAAGCGGAAGGTCGAGCCAAGCTGCAACTGAGCCTTGAGCAAACTGTTCATGTGATTGCGGACACTATCGGTGAGCGGGACTCCTACACCGCAGCGCATCAAAGAAGAGTGGCCAATCTGTGTTCCAGGATTGCCCTGGAACTTGGCCTGCCAGCTGACACTATTCACGGGCTGCATCTGGCCGCGTCAATACACGATCTTGGCAAAATCGGTATTCCAGCAGAGATACTTGCAAAGCCAAGGACCTTGAGCGCGATAGAGTTCAGCTTGATCAAGGAGCATGCGAACATCGGCTTCAATTTGCTGAAGAACATCGATTTCCCCTGGCCCATCGCCCGCATTATTCAACAGCACCACGAAAGAATGGACGGCTCAGGCTATCCGGCGGGACTCAAAGGTGACGCCATACTGCTCGAATCCAGAATTCTTGCGGTCGCCGACAATGTTGAGGCCATGGCGTCCCACCGGCCCTACCGCCCGGCATTAGGCATCGAAGTGGCGTTGGGCGAGATTGCAAAGCACCGCGGCGTGACCTTTGACGCCGATGTAGTCGATGCTTGCCTGCGTGTTTTTCGTGAGTGCGGATACGTGATCGAGGACCAGTAGCGGGATGGTCCGACAGGCCTGACCAACAAATGCCTCATCGATCCATCGCATACCAGCAAGAAGAAGGGTGTTAGCGGTCCTATTCGGCAGTTCAAGTGCAGATTGAATCAATAACAATTCTTCGTAGTCCCCGTGCCTACAAAACGACCCGTTCAACCCCCACTAGCGCAAGAGTCACCGCCAATCATGTCGTCCAGTCGTGTAGCGTGCAGGAGTCGAGCCATTTTCGAATTCGAGCGCAAGCCACTTCGTTGCGTTAGCGCAATCAATGGCAAGAAAGATGACCACAAACGTAGAAGAAGCAGGTTCAAAATTAGCGACCCCTCAGAGAGTAACGATGATACAGCCAGGACCGCGGGAGTCGCTCAGGTGTCGTCGTGGTCAGGTTGTTTTGGCGCAATCCCACTAATGGGTAATTGAAACATGCGAACGCTCATTGTGATTCCCATTGTCCATACCGAACAGGATTTGGGGTCGCTGCATGGGCAGACCAAGCTCGACTATGTGAAGAAATACGGCCAGGCTAAATGGATCAGGCATTTGCAGTCCATCGAGGATGTTTGGCTCGGGATCAGGAAAATCATCCAAACGCTGAATCTTCCTTACGCCAGCGTGCGCCTGTA
>CAIYGK010000632.1 GCA_903925725.1 uncultured beta proteobacterium
CGACGAAGACATTGCCACCACGGTGGCGCTGGCCCGCCAGGTATTCAAGCAGATGTAGCTTGCACCCCACATGACTGCGCTGACGACCCGGCTGACGCGCTCGCTGCACCTTAGGCACCCGATCGTCTCAGCGCCGATGGCATTTGCCGGTGGTGGAGTTCTGGCGGCAGCGGTCAGCCGCGCTGGCGGTCTGGGCTTGATCGGTGGCGGCTACGGCGACCCGGCCTGGTTGAGTGAACAATTCACTGCAGCGGCAGGTCAGCGCGTCGGAGTGGGCTTCATATCGTGGTCGCTACGCAAGTCACCATCGGTTCTCACCGACATCCTGAAATACCGACCCGCTGCGGTCATGCTCTCCTTCGGCGACCCTCGTCCCTACATCGACGACATCCGCAGTGTTGGCGCCACCCTCATCTGTCAGTGCCAGGATATGGACCATGTGATGGATGCCGTGGACGCAGGCGCCGACATCATCGTGGCGCAAGGTGGCGAGTCTGGCGGCCACGGCGCACTGCGCGGGACCTTCAGCTTCGTGCCCGAAGTGTCAGACTATCTGATGAAACAGTCACCCGAAACATTGCTGCTTGCCGCTGGTGGCATTGCGGACGGACGCGGACTGGCTGCAGCCTTGATGCTGGGGGCCGATGGCATCCTGCTTGGCACGCGCCTGTGGGCCTCCAGAGAGGCTCTGGTGAAGCCGGGGCATCACCGTGCCATCGTCGACGCCAACGGTGACGGCACGCTGCGCACCCATGTTGCCGATATTGCACGACAGATTCCCTGGCCACGTGGATTTACCGCACGGATTACCCGCAATGCCTTCACCGATCGATGGCACGGCCATGAGGACGCACTTGAGAAGAATATCTCCGTGGAAGGCCCGAAGTACCGACAAGCTTTTGCGGACGGTGATCCGGACCATACCGGCGTCTGGTTTGGCGAAGCAGCCGGCTTGATTGATGAAATCGAGTCAGCAGCTGATATCGTTGAAAAAATGGTGGCAGACGCGGCCCGGCATATCCAGCGCCTCGGGGACACGGGGCTGGTTTGACCATGAGCGAAACAAGCCCCAGGCAACAGCGGCGGCGTAGCCTGGCGCTGGCCATCGTGGTCGCGACCTATGCCCTGTCCTTCTTTCAGCGCTTCGCGCCGGCCGGCATTGCGTCCGATCTGGTGGCTGCCTTCAACACCAGCGCGTCTTCGCTGGGCGCACTGGCTGCGACCTACTTTTATGTTTACACGATCATGCAGGTACCCACCGGCATCCTGGTCGACACCCTGGGACCGCGCCGGATTCTGCTCATAGGTGGCGTGCTTGGCGGTGCGGGCAGCCTGCTGTTTGCCTTGGCAAGCGGACTTGAGGTGGCATTGCTCGGGCGCACCCTGATCGGCCTGGGTGTCTCTGTCACCTTTATCGCGATGCTCAAGATCATCGCCATATCCTTTGATGAACGCCGCTTTGCCACGCTGGTGGGCCTGGCGATGCTGATCGGCAATCTCGGCTCCGTGCTGGCGGGTGCACCGCTGTCGTGGCTGGCCCAACAAATCAGCTGGCGCCATATCTTTGTTGCCCTCGCCGGTATTTCGCTGCTGCTGGGCGTCGCCTGCTGGCTGCTGCTGCCCGAGCAAGCCGCGGTGGCGGGCCAGGCAGACACAAAGCCATCGTTTGACTGGAGCCTTGTGACATCCGGACTGATCGCGGTGCTCAAGAACCGTGACAGTTGGCCCACGGTGTGTGTCAACTTTGGCATCTGCGGCAGCTTTTTTGCTTTTGCCGGACTGTGGGCAACGCCGTTTCTGACACAAGCGCACGGGTTGACACGTGCCGCTGCTGCCAACCACGTCAGTCTCTATTTTGTCGGTTTTGCCCTGGGTTGCGTCTTCATGGGCACACTGTCGGATCGGCTCCGCAAACGCAAGCCGGTACTGATCGTGACCAGTCATCTTTACCTGCTGATCTGGCTCGTGTTGCTGTGGGACCAGGCGCTGCCGCTGATGGCAAGCTATGCGCTGTTCACGGTGATGGGCCTGGTCACCGCAGGTTTTACACTCACCTGGGCATGTGCCAAGGAAATCAATGCACCTCAGCTATCCGGCATCTCCACCAGCGTCACCAACATGGCCGGCTTCCTGGCTGGTGCCGTCCTGCAGCCGCTGGTCGGCTGGGTGATGGACCAGCGCTGGCAGGGCGGCCTGACCAGCACGGGAGCGCGCCTCTTTACCGCCGACGATTACCACGCGGGCCTTCTGCTGCTGGCAGCCGTGGCAGCCTTCGGCGCGCTGGCCTCATGGTGGATCAGGGAAACGGGTTGTCGCAATATCTGGCGGCAAGCGGGTCAGTGACTTTTTGAGGAAGGTTCTTGAAAAGCCTGGCGGATAGTCTGGCAATTCGCCAAAGCACTGGTAACCCAGAGTTTCGTAAAAACCTCTGGCACCAAATTGGGTGTCAACCCAGGCAGCCTGACAGCCTCGCTCAGAAGCTTCCTGCTCCGCTCGTTGCATGATGGCCCGACCCAGACCCTGACCGCGAAGTGCTTCGGGAACCAGCAGCATCTGTGTGTAGAGCCAGCCGTAGCCGGTAGCACCCCACAGGCCACCGATAACCACATTCCCGCTGTCCCGGACCGCAACCACGAGTGGCCGCTGCTGAGACGGTCCCGCCAGATCGACGTTGTGCCGGATCAGGGCGCTGGCAATCGAAGTGCGAACATCATCGTCAGCGCGGTCGGTCACCTGCAGGGTGCAGGCGCATGGCCCGCTGGCGTCCGGGAAACTCATCGCCGGTACGCCCTTCACTCAGTGACGGAAATGTCGCACACCTGAAAACACCATGGCAACACCACGCTCGTCGGCCGCATCGATGACTTCCTGATCGCGCATTGAGCCGCCCGGCTGGATGACGCAGGTCGCACCGGCATCAACCACCACGTCGAGGCCATCTCGAAACGGGAAAAAGGCATCGCTCGCGGCCGCCGTCCCTGAGAGCGAGAGTCCGGCATGCTGTGCTTTGATGCTCGCAATGCGGGCCGAATCGAGCCGGCTCATCTGACCGGCCCCGACCCCCATGGTCATGCCGCCTTTGCAGAACACAATGGCATTGCTCTTGACGAATTTGGCGACGTTCCAGGCAAACAGCAAATCCTGCAATTGCTCTGGTGTCGGCTTTACCTTGGTCACCACTTTCAGATCGGTCAGCGTGAGTTGGTGGTTGTCTGCCGTCTGCATCAACAGCCCCGAACCGACACGCTTGAAGTCCACCGCATTGCGTCCATTGTCCCAGTCGCTGGCGCCGCCAGCGGGCATTGCAATCTTGATGATGCGCACGTTGACCTTGCTCTTGAACACGGCCAGTGCCTGCGCTGTGTAGTCGGGTGCCATCAGCACCTCGACAAACTGTTTTGAAATTTCCAGGGCCGCGGCTTCGTCCAGAGTTCGATTCAAGGCAATGATGCCACCAAAAGCAGAAGTCGGATCGGTCTTGAAGGCCTTGCTGTAGGCCTCCAGCGCGTTGGCCCCAACGGCAACGCCGCAGGGATTGGCGTGCTTGACAATGACGCATGCAGTCGCGCCTTCAGCAGCAAAACTCTTCACACATTCCCAGGCCGCGTCGGCGTCGGCGATGTTGTTGTAACTCAACTCCTTGCCCTGCAGTTGCTGCGCCGTCACCAGGGTACCCGGCGCTGCGTGCAGGTCGCGATAGAAGGCCGCCTGCTGGTGCGGATTTTCACCGTAACGCAAGTCCTGCAGTTTGACAAAACGCGCGTTCGACTGCGCCGGGAATAACTGCCTGGAAGGCGTGCTGTTACCTTCTTCGAAGTTGAGTGCCGACAGGTAGTCACTGATGGCCCCGTCGTACTGACTGATGCGATTGAATGCCGCGACCGACAGGGAAAATTTCGTCTTCAGGCTGATACTGCCTGCCTTGAGCTCAGAGAGCACACCGGCGTACTGGGCGGCGTCGGTCAGGACCGCCACATCCTTCCAGTTTTTGGCCGCGCTGCGCACCATGGCGGGGCCACCGATGTCGATGTTCTCGATGGCATCTTCCAGTGTGCAACCTGCCTTGGCGATGGTCGCCTCGAATGGATACAGATTAACCACCAGCAGGTCGATGGTGTCTATGCCGTGCGCCTTTAACGCCGCCATGTGCTCTGGCAGATCGCGCCGCGCAAGCAGACCGCCATGCACTTTAGGGTGCAGCGTTTTGACGCGGCCATCCAGCATCTCGGGGAAACCTGTGAGTTCAGCCACCTCGGTCACGGGCAAGCCCCTTGCAGCGAGCAAGTTCGCCGTGCCACCCGTGGAAATGAGCTTGATGCCAAGCGCGTGCAAAGCCTGGGCAAACTCGACGATGCCGGTCTTGTCGGAAACAGAAATGAGTGCGTTCATGGGTTTAGATCAGTTTGTGTTCAAGCAACTTCTTGCGCAAGGTGTTGCGGTTCAGGCCCAGCCACTGCGCTGCTTTGGACTGGTTGTCGTCAGCGTGGCGCATGACGACTTCAAGCAGCGGTTTTTCAACCACGTGAAGCATCATGTCGTACATGCCGTCCGGTTCTGTACCGCGCAGGTCGCGCAGATAGGTTTCCAGGCTCGTGCGTATGCATTCTTCTATGTATTTCTTGCTCATGCTGATAACTCTCCGTCTACTTCTTTTTCCAGGCGATTCGATGGATACGAAACGCCGTCCCCTATTCTGTCCATACGTTGATTCAGGCGATCAAAATAGTCCGCCACAGCCACGACCTGACTGGCGCAATTCTCGATCAGATTCATTTGCTGGCGAAATTCCTCGCCACCAGGCAAGCTCCTGACGTACCAGCCAATGTGCTTGCGCGCGCTGCGCACACCGAGAAACTCGCCATACAGTTCGTAGTGATCCTGCAGATGCACCAGCGCCCACTGCTTGACTTCCGCCACCAGCGGTGGCGCCAGATGGCTGCCGGTGGCAAGAAAATGGGCAATCTCGCGAAAGATCCATGGTCGCCCCTGCGCCGCCCGGCCAATCATCAGGGCATCAGCACCCGTGGCTGCCAGCACGGCGCGGGCCTTTTCTGGTGAATCGATGTCACCGTTGGCCACCACCGGCACACTCACCGCCGCCTTGACGGCGGCAACGGTCTCGTGCTCGGCCTGTCCGCTGTAGCCCTGCTCACGCGTGCGCCCATGCAACGTGATCATCTGCACGCCAGCGCTTTGCGCCTGCACTGCCAACGCAGGCGCATTCCTGTGGGCTGGCGACCAGCCGCTGCGCATCTTGAGAGTCACCGGTACGCCACGCGGCGCGCAAGCACTCACAACGGCCTCAATGATGGCCAGCGCCAACGCGGGGTTCTGCATCAAGGCCGAGCCGGCCCACTTGTTGCAGACCTTCTTTGCCGGGCACCCCATGTTGATGTCAATGATCTGGGCGCCGCAGTCGATGTTGTAACGCGCCGCATCTGCCATATGTGCCGGCTCGGTACCGGCAATCTGCACAGCGATCGGTCCGGGCTCGCCCTCGTGGTTGGCGCGCCGCGTGGTCTTGGGCGTGTGCCAGAGATCGGAGCGGCTGCTGATCATCTCGCTGACGGCGTAACCCGCGCCAAGGCGCCGACAGAGTTGTCGGAAAGGCCTGTCAGTGACCCCCGCCATGGGGGCGACAAAGATTGGATTGACGAGGGAAAACGGACCGATGTTCATGCGCGCTGTTGATTCTAGCTGCGCAAAATTTCAGCAATTGGAACGCAACCCTATACTGGGACATCGATGGAAGCCTGGCTCGAACAATTGCTGGTACTGCTTGCACTGCCTCAATACGGGCTGAGCACGGTGTTTGTTGTATCTTTCATTTCTGCCACGCTGTTGCCGCTGGGATCCGAGCCCGCTGTCTTTGGTCTGGTCACGCTCAACCCGCAGTTGTTCTGGCCAACGATTCTGGTGGCCACTGCCGGCAATACGCTGGGCGGCGCTCTGGACTGGGCGATGGGATTTGCATCGCACGAGGTCGTTGACCGTTACCAGCATTCCAGGCACCATCTCAAAGCGCTGAATTGGCTGAAACGCATAGGCCCGAAAGCCTGCCTGCTGGCGTGGCTGCCCCTCATCGGTGACCCGCTCTGCGCAGTGGCAGGCTGGCTCAAACTCCCGTTCTGGCCCTGCCTGGCCTACATGGCGATCGGAAAATTTGCGCGCTACGTGATCATGACCGCAGCGCTGGTCGGAATGTTCAGGGGCTGAACAGGAAATTCATCACGTCGCCATCCTTGACGATGTATTCCTTGCCTTCGCTGCGCATCTTGCCGGCGTCCTTGGCGCCCTGCTCGCCCTTGAAGGCGATGAAGTCTTCATAGGCAAAAGTCTGGGCACGGATGTAACCCTTTTCAAAATCCGTATGAATCACGCCGGCCGCTTGCGGGCCAGTGTCTCCTACGTGGATGGTCCATGCGCGCACTTCCTTCACGCCGGCCGTGAAATATGTCTGAAGACCCAACAATTTGTAGGCCGCCACAATCAGGCGGTTCAGACCCGGTTCGCTCTGGCCAATTTCGCTGAGGAACATTTTCTTGTCCTCTTCCTCCATGTCGGCCATCTCGGCCTCCATCTTGGCGCAAATGGCCACCACCGGTGCGTTCTGGGCCGCCGCATACGCCTGCAGCCGTTCCAGAAACGGGTTGTTCGCAAAACCATCTTCCGCCACGTTGGCAACAAACATGGCTGGCTTGGCCGTAATCAGAAAGAATTGCTTCAATAGCGGCAACTCTTCCTTGCTGAAGTCCAGCGTGCGCACCGGCCGGGCCTCGTTCAGCGCGGCCTGGCACTTCTCCAGCAGCGCTACCAGCTTGATCGACTCCTTGTCGCCTGAACGCGCCGTCTTCGTCACGCGGTGCAGTGCCTTTTCAACGGCCGACAGATCAGCCAGACACAGTTCGGTCTGGATCACTTCGATGTCTGAAATCGGATCGATCTTGCCAGCTACATGGACCACGTTCTCGTCTTCAAAACATCGCACCACATTGACAGTGGCATCGGTCTCGCGGATGTGCGCCAGAAATTTGTTGCCCAGACCTTCACCGGTGCTGGCCCCTGCCACCAGCCCGGCAATGTCGACAAATTCCACGATCGCGCGCTGGATTTTTTGCGGGTGAACGATGGCGGCCAGCGCATCGAGCCGCGAGTCCGGTACTTCGACAATGCCCACATTGGGCTCAATCGTGCAAAAGGGATAGTTTTCGGCCGGTATGCCAGCCTTGGTCAGGGCGTTGAACAGGGTCGATTTACCGACATTGGGCAAGCCCACGATGCCACATTTCAAACTCATCAAGAATCCTTAGAAATCAATACCCGATCGGCTTGCATCGGTCCAGCGCCGGACAGAAAAACACACAGGTTTTGTCCTCGTTTTGTCCTGGGAAGTTGACTGTGATTGTACTAATCAGTGAATCCCTGCTTCAAAGAGCATCGGCGTGCGATGGTCGAATCCTGCGGGATCGGATGCTGCGTGGCTTTGGCGTGCGGCTGAAGGCCCGGAAACGGTCTAGACCTGATGGTCGACGAGTTTGCCGTCGGCCAGGCGCAAACGCCTTGAAAGGGACACCGCAACCGTCCGGATTACTCTGGCCGCCGTCTTTGGCACGTCCAACTCCATCTTGTCCAGTGAGTCTCTCGACAGGATCAGCAGGACACAGTCCTGCGCCGCAACGCATGTGGCCGAACGGTACTCGCCATCAAGCACGGCCATTTCTCCGAATACCCGCCCTGTAGGCAGCAGTGCGATCTCGATCAGGTGCCCATCGGAATCCAATTTCGTGACGGAAATACTCCCCGCATTGACCACGCACATGAAGGTTCCAACATCGCCTTCCTGGAAGATGATCTCACCTTTGTCCACCCTCACGCAGCGAAAATAGCGTGCGATGGATCGAAGATCGACGGTCCGAAAGTCGCGAAACAGACTGGACTCGAACAACATGCCGACAACTTCGTCTGTGGTGGATTTGCTTTCCTGCATATACAAGTTATCCCATATTGCTGACGACTGCGCGAATTCCTGTCGTTCGACATCTGCCGCGATGATAGCCTCAGAAATGAAGTCTCGTCAGGCGCTTTGCCGTGCCACGCGGTTTGCGTTACTTCCTGTAGACTGTCTCGCTCGCGCATACCCGCACCGTTGGGCGTGGAATCGCGAGAATGCCAGGTCCTCCAAAAGCCAAAGGAATATCAAAATGTCCCGATCCGTAGTTCACCGTGTCGTATCCACGATCGTTGCCTGGATGCTGCTTACTGCAAGCGTAGTAACCTTCGCGCAAACACGGCCTGAAGTTACTCGGCTCGACCCTGAAACCGCGCGGTCTTTTCTCTGGGTCGGCAACAGCTTCTTTTATTACAACAACAGCATGCATGGTCATGTGGGGGCCTTATCGGCGGCGGCTGGTCAGGGCCATGCGCTGCGTGGAACCTCGGTCACCATTAGCGGATCCGGGCTGGATTGGCACGATATGGCTTCGTACCTCAGGCCCGACGGCATAGGCCGCTATTCGTTTGTCGGCAACAACGATATTCGGTTCAACAAACCAGGCCGGCAGTTTGATGCGGTGATCATGATGGACTGCAGCCAGTGCCCTATCCACCCTGAGCTGAAATCAGCGTTCCACGAAACGGTAAAGAAAGACGCAGAGATACTTTCGCGCCAAGGCATACAAGCAGTGCTCTTCATGTCGTGGGCCTACAAGGACAAACCTGAGATGACGCAGCAGCTGGCTGAGCAGTACACGCTGGCAGGCAACGCCAACCATGCGCTCGTGATACCGGCTGGTCTGGCATTCGCGCGTGCAATCGCTGCCCGCCCTGATCTGGAGCTCTACCAACGCGACTTGCGCCATCCCAGCATTGCCGGTACTTACCTGGCGGCAGCCACCGTATTGGGCGCCGTCACTGGCAAATCTCCCGTCGGTAACACTTACACGGCTGGACTTGATGGTGAACTCGCCCGATTCCTTCAGCAGACGGCCTGGGATACCTTGCAGTCATATTACGGACACTGACACAGTTACGTCATACCAAAACGTTCGTACAGCGGGTCTTTCATGTGAGCCTCGGCGAAACCTTTGGCACGTAGCGCGCACGAATCACACCCTCCACACGGCCGGCCATCCTCACCCGGGTCGTAGCAACTGCTGGTTTCTGAATAGCCCACACCAAGGCGCATGCCCTCCTGGACTATCTGTGCTTTGGTCAACATGATGAGAGGTGCATGGATCTTCAGCTTTTGCGTCCCTTCAACTCCCGCTTTGGTAGCCAGGTTGGCCATGGCCTCAAAAGCTGCAATGTATTCAGGCCGACAGTCCGGATAACCCGAATAGTCCAGCGCATTCACGCCAATGAATATGTCTGATGATCCAAGTGTCTCGGCCCAAGCCAGTGCGAAACTCAAAAACACAGTATTCCGGGCAGGTACATAGGTAATGGGTATGCCATGTGACATGTCGTCGGCAGTGCGCCCTTTCGGTACCGCAATATCCGCAGTCAGTGCAGAGCCACCGAACTCCCGCAGGTCAATTTGAGCTATGACGTGTTTGGTGACGCCCTGAGATTGCGCCACCGCCTTGGCCGCCACAATTTCATGAATATGTCTTTGTCCATACTGGAAACTCAGTGCGTAGGGTTCAAATCCCCGCTCCCGCGCCATCGCCAAAACCGTTGAAGAATCAAGTCCGCCACTCAGCAGAACAATGGCTCTTGGACGGATGGAAGCCAAATTTTTCATTCCAATGTTCGCTCTCGGGAAATATTCAGAGTGCCAGTTTAACGAGGCATCATTGCCCCGCAATTCCAGCACTGCTCAAAGCCACCGACCACCCGTTCACCACAAGAACAGACCCAACGTCGCTGCGGTACATGGCGCAGGATATGAAGCAGTTCGAGCGCCCGCGCCTCCTGATTGGCGTCTTGAATCCAGACTTCTGGCAGACACTGGTCAGGTGGTAGTTCACCGGCAGCGCTCCTGAGATATTCGCGCTGGACGCTGGCGTCAATCCCTTCCGCCTTGAGCCAATCCACCCACAGCGTGGCCATGACGAGATTGGGGGCTTGAACGAGGCGTGGCATCAGTGGCGCATTGTGCGCCGTGTCAAAAGCCTTGCCCCTTGCCGTCCTATTGTGGCTGCCTTCTACAATGCCAACATGACTCAAGTCTTCGACATTTGCATCCGTGGCGGCGGCATTGTGGGGCGCACACTGGCCCTGTTGCTGGCACGCGAACGCCTGCGCGTCGCCCTCGTGGAGCAGACTCAGAAATTGCCCACAAGCGACTTGAGCGCGAGTGCTGATGTGCGGGCCTACGCCCTCAACGCCAAATCTCGCGCGCTGCTGGAGTCGCTGCGCTGCTGGCCCGACGCCGGACACGCCACCGAAGTCCTGGCCATGCGGGTCAAGGGCGATGATGGCGGTGAAGTCAACTTTTCGGCGGCTGACCTGAAGGTGCCGGGCCTGACCTGGATTGTGGATGTGCCTGCGCTTGAGACCAGACTGGCGGAGGCGGTGCGGTTTCAGCCGCTCATTGAATTGATGGCCAAAGCACCCGATGCTGCGCTGACGATCATCTGTGAGGGCCGCTCCAGCAGCACGCGTGCCGAGTTCGGAATCGATTTCGACATAAGCCCCTACCCGCAGACCGCGATTGCCGCACGTCTGCACTGCGAAAAGCCGCATGCGCAGACCGCGTTTCAATGGTTCAGTCAGGATGACATCCTGGCTTTCCTGCCGATCGATGGTGCGCAAGGGAAAGCGGTAGCTATTGTCTGGTCCGTGCTGCACGAGCGTGTGCCGGCCTTGCTGGCCCAAGACGCAGAGGACTTCTGCCAGCAGCTTGAGGCGGCGAGCCATGGACAGCTGGGCAAACTCGAATTGGTGAGTACACGCAGCGCCTGGCCACTACAAAGTGCGCATGCCACACACTGGATAGGCAGACGTGCGCAGGGCGCTTGGGCGCTCGCTGGAGACGCGGCGCACAATGTGCATCCGCTGGCTGGGCAAGGGCTGAATCTTGGGCTGTCAGATGTGGCGGCACTGGCCGCCACTTTGGGACAGCGCGAATATTGGCGCAGCGTTGATGACGAGAAGCTGCTGCGCCGTTACGAGCGCTCGCGCAAGGCTGAAGTCACGTTGATGGACACGACCATGGACGCCTTGCAACGGCTGTTCTCGCGTCACAGCGCCAGTTGGCAGATGGCGCGCAACTGGGGCATGAACGGCTTTGAGCGCAGTGGCATGCTCAAGCTTTGGGTGGCAAGACAAGCCATGGGTTATTGACATCTTGATCGGATCATCATGAGTTTCTTGAAGACACTGTTAACGCTTGCCGCATTGGGCACAAGCTTGGGCGCCCCGGCACAGGAGGCTGCGATTCGCAAGAACCTGGCCGAGCGCATTCCGCAACTTCAAAAGATCGACGAGGTCAGCAAGAGCGCCATGCCCGGTCTGTATGAAATCCGTGTCAACGGCAGCGAGATCTATTACACCGATGGCGAAGGCAACTTTCTGCTGCAGGGCAATCTGATAGACACCAGGCAACGACGCAATCTGACTGAAGAGCGGGTAGAAAAGCTCACCGCCATCAGCTTCGACGCCCTGCCAATGAAAGACGCTTTCACCATTGTGCGCGGCACGGGCAAACGAAAGCTGGCGGTTTTTGAGGATCCGAACTGCGGCTACTGCAAGCGCTTTGAACGCGACCTGCAGAAAGTGGACAACATCACCATCCACATGTTCCTGTATCCGATCCTGAGCGCTGACTCGAACGAAAAGTCCAAGAACATCTGGTGCACCAAGGACCGTGGCAAGACCTGGCAGGACTGGATGGTGCGTGACAAAGTGGCCAGCACGGCCAGTTGCGACACGAGTGCGATCGAACGCAATGTGGAGATCGGTCGCAAACACAAGATCACTGGCACGCCGACCCTGATCTTTGCCGACGGCACACGCGTGCCCGGCGCGATCACTGCGGCCCAGGTTGAAAAATACCTGACGGATGCCAGGA
>CAIYGK010000633.1 GCA_903925725.1 uncultured beta proteobacterium
ACAGCGGCGTTTTGCTTTTTGGCTCAAAACAGAGCCCCTTGAAGGGCTGGCAATTTCACGGGGTGAATGTTCCGACCGGTCACCGAGCATTTGCGAGTGGCGCCGTGCTCAAGTCGGCGAGCCGTTCTCAATTCATTGCAGCGGCCGCTGATCACATTGACCGGCATTCCCGTCAGCTTCACCAGCTCCTGCAGGCTGTAGTCCCGGCCGGCGTATATACAACCCATGATCTGAGACTGCTGGCGACTGAGCATTCCTTCGCCGTGTATGGCGTGGTAGCAGTCGATGGACGTGTCTTGAGCATTGGTTTTCATGTCGGCCCTTGCAGCACTCGGCGAAGTGCTAGGTTTTCATCACGAAGCATGCGGTTCTGACGCTCAAGTTCCGTCTCAAGTTTGCGCACGCTGTGTAGGTCGTAGCCACGTTGATGGAGCATCCAGAGCAGTGGCGCATCATTGCCACAGGCATCCGCCAGAGCAACAGCAGGAGCGCAAGCCGCTTAGTGCAACTCGGCGAAAGCAGATCGTTGAGAATGAGTTTCCATTCTCTATCGTGGCTACGGTTGTGCTGCAAAAGATCGACGCGATATGTCTTGCTATCGAAAAAGCGCACGGCATTGGAGATTCAATATGACAAGCGAATATCTAACCAAAGCCGACCTGCATCAATTGACAGGGTATGCAAGACCACTGAAGCAGACTGCATGGCTCAAGGCATCAGGAATACCCCATCGGGTCGATGGTTGCCGAATCATCGTGGCGCACAGCCATGTCAAGGATTGGCTCGCCGGGAAAAGCGTAGCATTCGGAGACGTCAACTTTGGATGCGTCAGGTGAACAAATATCCTAAGTTGCGGACTCACCACCGCAAAGGGAAGTCAGGTCAGGTGTGGACATGGTGGACATACGATCAGCGCCCGCACGGGCCTGAGATAAGCCTTGGCAGCGACTATTCGAAGGCGCTAGAGCAATGGGATTTACTGCACAACAAGAAACCGATGACTGTCGGCTTCGTGCAAGAAGCCATCAACAAATGGAAGGCCGAGTGTCTGCCCAAGTACGAGAGCAAGGTGACTCGTACCGGATACCTTCAGAATCTGAAATGGATTGAGCCTGCATTTGGTCCGGCCTCATGGCACCGCATCACCTTGCCGGTGCTTCGTCAGTACCTCGATAAGCGCAGCGCCAAGACCCAAGGTAACCGGGAATTATCCCTGCTATCGATCATCTGGGGTAAGGCAAAACTGTGGGGCATGACAGAACTTACCTGGCCGGCTGCCGGTGTGAAGAACTGGAAGAACGAGGAGTTCGCGCGCGAGATCGACTTTGGAGACGCCCTGTACGAGGCGATCTATGTCAAAGGCGATCAGGTGTTGAAGGATGGCATGGACATCGCAACGGCCACGGGGATGCGCCTGACGGACGTTGTGACGGTGCGGATGCCGGTTGATGGAAAGCTGCGGTTCAGGGCGAGCAAGAGCAGCAAGTGGGCATACTTCGATGTCTCACTGTCGCCAGTGCTGACCGCTCTGCTGCAGCGCCGGGGCAATGTCGATTGCGTCATGCTGCTGACGACAAGGACCGGCAGGAAGGTGTCGCTCAGGATGCTGCGAGATCGGTACGAGGCCGCCCGGGAGGCTGCCGCTGCCGCCAACCCAAAGATCGCCGACGAGATCCGCGCTATCTGGCTCAGAGACTGCCGCAAGCGCGCCGCCGACCTTGCCACCGACCTTGACGCCGCGAGCGCCCTGCTCCAGCACAGCAGCAAGAAACTCACCTCAGATCACTACCGGCAGAAGGCCACCGAGCTGAAGGCAGTCAGGTAGTAGAACCATGTCTGCATTGGGAAATCATCACTCGCGATGGACACGAGCAAAATGCAGACGTAATCGAGTTGCAAGCCACGTCCAGCCTAATTTAACGATCGGACTCAAAATCCTGTACCGAAAGGTGTGCCGGTTCGATTCCGGCCCGAGGCACCAGAACAAGACCCGCACGCTTCCCGCGTGGCGGGTTTTTTTCTTGCGTCAAGGGCCGTGATGCACGACGCAGCCGTGCCGAAAGTCA
>CAIYGK010000634.1 GCA_903925725.1 uncultured beta proteobacterium
CGCTGTTTGAGCAGTTCGGCGCCAACGGCCTGGATCCGCAGGAACTGGCACCGTTCCCGGACTACCTGGTGTGCGTCAATGCCGCGAAGATGGATGCGCTGGAGCAGGCCCAGTTGATGGAAATCCTGTCATCCGGTCTGCCGATCAAGGTACTGCTGCAGATTGATGACGTCCTGGAGCTCTCAGCGCACGGTGACGGGAGTCTGACCACCGGCCTGAGCAGCCAGAAAATGGCGAGTATGGCGATGGGGCTCAACGAGGTCTATGTCATCCAGTCCAGCAGTTCCAATTTGCTGCGCTTGAGGGACCGCCTGTTGCGCGGTCTGAACTACCGCGGTGCCGCCCTGTTCAGCGTGTTCTCGGGCGCCAGCGCCAAGGCATCCGGCCTGCCCCCTTATCTGGTGGCCGCTGCGGCTATGGAGTCGCGCGCATTCCCCGCCTTCAGTTACGACCCGTCAGCTGGCTCGACCTGGGCCACGCGCTTTTGCCTGGACGCCAATTCGCAAGTCGATCAGGATTGGCCGGTGCAGGCTTTCAGCTACGAGGACGAAACGCACCAGCGGGTGTCTGAGAATCTGGCCTTCACGCTGGTCGATTTTGTCGCGAGCGATCGCCGTTACGCGGCGCATCTGGCGCGCGTACCGCGCGAGCAGTGGAACGGCAGCCTGATCTCGGTCAACGAGAGCCTGACCAGCGAGCGAAAGGGCTTGCCTGACAAGGTACCCAGCGTGACGATGGTGGACGGCGACAACGTGCTGCAGAAGGTCGTTGTGGACGAACGCCTGGTCCGTCAGGCGCGGCGCTGCCTGGACGCATGGCACAGCCTGCAAGAGCTCGGCGGTGTCCACAATTCGCATGCCCAAAAACTTCTGGCGCGCGAAAAGAGAGTCTGGGAAGACAGGTTGCAGCAGGCCGCTGAGGCGCTCGCCGCAAGTGCACCGATCCCCGCTCCGGTAGCGGCGGCCGTTGCGCCTGCGGCTACCGCCAGTGCGGTCGTGGCAGAGGCAGAGCCCGAGCGGTCACCTGATGAGGCCTATATCGAGACGGCACGCTGTTCAACCTGCAATGAGTGCATCACGCTCAATGGCAAGATGTTTGCCTACGACAACAACCAGCAAGCGCGCATCATCGACATCAACGCTGGCACCTACGCGCAGTTGGTCGAAGCAGCTGAGAGTTGCCAGGTATCCATCATTCATCCGGGCAAGCCGCGCAACTCGAAGGAAGCAGGCCTGGAAGAACTGATCAAGCGCGCTGAACTGTTCCAGTAAGCGCGTTGGGGCCCGGGGCAGTGGCTGCCCCGCTGTTGCCTGGGCTGGCACAGCCCAGGGTCGAGTGTTTGCTGAGGCCAGTTGATTTCTGACTTCAGCCTTGCAGCGATCCGGATAAATATTCCAAATATTGGTAGAAACTCTCCAACTAAAATCGTTGGATAACTGTTATATTGCACTGCAACATTTCCTGAAAGTCAATCTACCGTGCTTTACCAACTCTACGAAACCCAGCGTTCCCTGATGGAGCCTTTGACTGACTTGGCGCACTCTGCTTCCAAGGTCTATGGCAACCCGCTGTCGCTGCTCGGACAAAGTCCGTTTGCGCAGCGCATTTCAGCCGGCTATGACCTGATGTATCGCCTGGGCAAGGACTACGAAAAGCCGGAATTCGGCCTGCGCACTGTCAACGTTGAGGGCGTTGAAGTGGCGATCCATGAGCGTATAGAAATTGACAAACCCTTCTGCCAGTTGCGCCGCTTCAAGCGCTTCACCGACGATCCGGCCACTTTACAAAGACTCAAGGCCCAACCGGTGGTCTTGGTTGTGGCGCCGCTATCAGGCCACTACGCCACGCTGTTGCGTGATACGGTCAAGACCATGCTCAAGGACCACAAGGTCTACATCACGGACTGGAAGAACGCCCGATTGATACCGCTGTCCGAGGGCAAATTCTCGCTCGACGACTACGTAAACTATGTGCAGGAATTCATTCGCCATCTGCAGGGCGCTTATGGCAATTGCCACGTTGTCAGCGTTTGCCAGCCGACCGTGCCGGTATTGGCTGCGGTTTCCCTGATGGCCAGTCGCGGCGAGTTGACCCCTCTGACCATGACAATGATGGGCGGACCGATTGACGCGCGCAAATCTCCAACGGCGGTCAATAACCTGGCAATGACAAAGAGCCACGACTGGTTCGAAAACAACGTGATTTACCGCGTTCCAAGCAATTTTTCCGGGGCTGGCCGGCGTGTTTACCCCGGCTTTCTTCAGCACACGGGTTTTGTCGCCATGAACCCGAGCAACCATGCCAAGAGCCATTACGACTATTTCCGGGACCTGATCAAGGGCGACGGCGCCAGCACCGAGGCGCATCGCAAGTTCTACGACGAGTACAACGCGGTCCTCGACATGGACGCCGACTATTACCTTGACACCATCAGGGTGGTGTTCCAGGACTTCAGTCTGGTCAGCGGCACCTGGGACGTTGTGGGTGTGGATGGCAAGACGGAACGAGTCCGGCCTCAGGACATCACGACCACTGCCTTGTTCTCGGTCGAAGGCGAACTCGACGACATTTCAGGTTCCGGTCAGACCGAGGCGGTGCACGGTATCTGCAGTGGCGTGGTCGCGTCGGAGCAAAAACATCTGGAAGTGCAAGGTGCCGGACACTATGGCATCTTCAGCGGCCGGCGTTGGCGCGAAGTGGTTTATCCACAAGTCAAGGCCTTCATTCTCGCGCACCAGTCAACCGCGCCAGCACCTGGCGAGGTGGCAGCGAAACCGACCAAGCCCGTCGTGGCCAAAGCCAGGGTCGCAGCCAAAAGGGTCGCGCGCAAGAAGTAATGCCCTCGCTGGCTGCCAGGGTTTTGGAGGCACTGCCACAGACGCAGTGTCGCCGATGCGGCTACAACGACTGCCAGGCCTACGCGCACGCCATTGCCGACGGAAGTGTCGGCATCAACCAGTGCCCTCCTGGTGGCATGCAGGGTGTGGAACAACTCGCGCAGATCACTGGCCGGTCGGTCGTTGCGCTGAATCCGCAAAATGGCACCGAGGGACCACGCCGGGTCGCCTTCATCGACGAAGCCTGGTGCATAGGCTGCACCCTGTGCATCAAGGCCTGTCCAACCGACGCCATTCTCGGAAGCAGCAAGCTGATGCACACGGTGATCGAGGCTTACTGCACCGGATGCGAGCTTTGCCTGCCGGTCTGTCCGGTCGACTGCATCGAATTGGAAAATGTGTCGGGCACCGCCACGGGCTGGAATGCCTGGTCAGGCGCACTGGCGCGTCAGGC
>CAIYGK010000635.1 GCA_903925725.1 uncultured beta proteobacterium
AAACCTGAGTGGAAAAGTAAGGTACAGAAGGAAAACTGTTTCAGGAATGCGACACAGCAGCGCCGCATCTCAACTCAACCGGGGGCTCGCAGTTGCAGTCGCTCAAGACCGGTGTAGCAAAGAAAGCGCGTGTTCGTGGCACGGCCAATAGCGCACAGACCCAACTGCGCGGCGACCTCATGGCCCATCTGCGTGATGCCGCTACGCGACACGACGATGGGAATACCCATTTGCGCTGACTTGATCACCATCTCGCTGGTCAAGCGACCCGTCGTGTAGAACACCTTATCCGCTCCATTTATACCGTTCATCCACATCCATCCGGCAATCGTGTCGATCGCGTTGTGGCGACCCACGTCTTCCACAAACAGCAGTAATTCATCACCTCGAAACAAGGCGCAAGCGTGCACTGAACCGGCTGACTTGTAGGTGCTTTCCTGCAGGCGAATGGCGTTCACAATGCCATAAAGCTGAGCCTGGGTCAGGCTGGCCACGGGCAGAACCAGTTTGTCAACTTCTGCCATCAGGTCACCAAACATGCTGCCCTGTCCACAGCCTGTTGTCACAACGCGCTTGGCGGTACGAGCCCGAATGTCGACAATGCCCTTGTGCGTCTTCACCGCCGCCGCGCCTACCTCCCAATCGACCGTGATGGAATGAACTTCCTGCGCTGATTGCAGCAGGCGCTGGTTGCGCAGGAAGCCAAGCACCAGCAACTCGGGTTGCGCACCCAACGTCATCAAGGTAACGACTTCGCGCTTGTCAACATAAACGGTCAGTGCGCGTTCGGCCGGAATCGATACCTTGACAGACTCGCCAAATTCGTTGACGGCGCCGACCTCACGCGTCAAAGGCACGCGGGCCTGCGACAGGTAGGGCAGCGCGCTCAGGGCTTCTTGGCCGCTACAGCGGCCGAAGCTGGAGCAGAACTGGCTGGCGCAGCGGCCGCCGTCGGCGCGTACACAAAAGGCCCTGGATCAACACAGGAACTGGCCACGACGGCGGGCTTGGCACCCTTGACCGCCGGCTTGGTGCGGGCAGCAACTTTGTCCTGCGCCTTGCACAACTGGTAAGCCTCCAGCTTGCCGGTCCAGGCTGTCTTGGCAGCAGCTTCGGCTGCCTTGGCCTTGGCGTCGTCCGATAGTGCCGGCAGCTTGGCCAGCGCAAAGCCATTGCACAAGATGGCGCCGCCCACGATCAACAGTGCTTTCAGATTCTTCTTCATGGGAACTTCCTCAAACTTGAACTGTCGGGCCAGAGGCATTCGACTGTGAACGCTGCGCCGGTATCTTACCGCTCTTGATGTCGTCAAGCCACAGCGCGTGGTGCTCGCGGGCCCACGCTTCATCGACATAGCCTGTCTTCATGGCGTCATACGCCCCTTTGGTCCCGGCGGTGCCCATGTAGGCGTGGCCCATGAACATGCACAGCATCGCAATATTGGAGACCGCGTGCACCATATGCCCGATCTGCATGCTGGCGCGCTCATAGCCGAATCCGGGCAGCACCTTGTCCATGAACAGCCCCGAACTCACGACGATCAAGCCAAGCCCAAAGACACCACCCCAATAGGTGATCTTCTCACCGGCATTGAATCGTCCGGAAGGAATCTCGTGCCCCGACAGGATGCCACCGCCCTTGAGCATCCAGTTCAAGTCCCCCTTGGCAGGCATGTTGTCTCGCAGAAAGGTGAGGATCACGATAAGCAAGGACACGGCGAACATGGGCCCGACAAAGTTGTGCACGTTCTTCACGCCATAGGCGAGCCAGCCAAACAAGGTCGTACCGATGACGGGCAGCAAGAAGAACTTGCCAAAAGCCATCACGACGCCTGACGCTGCCAGGATGCAAAACGCGATGGCGTTGGCCCAGTGGGCGGAACGCTCCAGCGGCGTGAAACGCTCCACCAGACGGCCAGTCGGCTCGTCCTGCACCTTCATGGGGCCGATGCGCCAGTGAAACAGGCCAATGGCACCCAGCACAATCAGCAGCAAAGAGCCGCCATACGGAATGATGAAATTATTGCGTACCTGGCGCCACGCTTCGCCCGCATTGGTCAGACGCGAACCGGGGTACTGCACAAAAGACTGGATCAGCGTGCCAGCCTCCGGCGCCTCGGATGGGGGCAGGCTGCTTACGCCGCCGACGCCGGAACGGACCTGCCGCCACATGGGCGCGTTGTTGCCCGGTTGAACTTTGGCACGCTCAGCGTTGCTTTGCATGGCATAGCCCGGCTCGGTACTGGCATCGGGCTTCACATCCGCAATATTCTGACTCTGAACCGCAGGTGGAACGGCCTGCGGCGGCGCGCTCTGCGCCAGCGCCGTCAGGCTGGCCAACAAAGCGAAAACAAATGCAAGAGGTCTTTTCATCGGGCCTCCTGCTCAGTTCATCCGGCCATAATCATTCTGCCCAAACTGCATGCGCGCTTTCAGTTGCGACTCCCAGGCTGTCTTGTCGCCCTGCCGCCAGCCGGCAGCGACAAAAGCCTTGCCGGTGCCCTGGTAAGGCGCTACGTCCCTGTTTGCCGAGCCCAAAGTCTGAGGTGACTCTGTGCAAGCGGCCAGCAGGACCACGGTTGCTGCGATTGCCAGAAAGCGCATCATGATTTGACTCCTTCAGGGGCCGCCGCACCGGGCTGCCCGGCCTGCTTTGACCCGTAAGCCGTGCCCCAGCCCCACACTTCCGCACCCTTGCCGCGCTTGAGCACGCGGTTGCGGAAGATGTCGGCCACAACATCACCGTCGCCCGCGATCAGCGCCTTGGTGGAACACATCTCGGCGCAAACCGGCAGCTTGCCTTCGGCCAGACGATTGCGCCCGTACTTTTCAAACTCGGCCTGGCTGCCGTTGACCTCTGGCCCACCGGCGCAGAAGGTGCATTTGTCCATCTTGCCGCGCACGCCAAATGTGCCCTGCGACGGAAACTGTGGCGCGCCAAACGGACACGCATAGGCGCAGTAACCGCATCCGATGCAAACGTCCTTGTCGTGCAGCACCACACCTTCATCGGTCCGGTAAAAACAGTTTACCGGGCAGACCGCCATACAGGGCGCATCGCTGCAGTGCATGCACGCTACCGAGATCGATTTCTCTCCCGGAATGCCGTCGTTGAGCGTAACGACGCGGCGCCGATTAACACCCCACGGAACCTCGTGCTCGTTCTTGCAAGCCGTAACGCAACCGTTGCACTCGATGCAACGCTCAGCGTCACAAATGAATTTCATGCGTGCCATGGTTATGCCCTCTCCACGTTACAAACGGTCGTCTTGGTCTCTTGCATCATGGTCACACTGTCATAACCGTAGGTGGTTCCGGTGTTGATGGCTTCACCCCGCACGATCGGCGCTGCGCCGCTCGGGTAATAGGCCAACAAGTCGGCGCCCTGCCAACGACCCGAGAAGTGAAACGGCATGAACACGGTGTCCGGCCCAACGCGCTCTGTCACCATCGCCTGCACATTCAGGCGCGCTCCGGTCGGCGTTGAAACCCAGGCCCGCTCGCCGTTGCGAATGCCCTTATCTGCCGCCACCTTGGGGTTGATCTCGATGAACATCTCCTGCTGCAGTTCGGCCAGCCAGGGGTTGGAACGCGTTTCTTCGCCGCCACCCTCGTATTCGGTCAGGCGCCCGGAGGTCATGATGAAGGGGAACTTTTCGTGCACCTTGTCGGCGATGTTCTTCTGTTGAATCGTCTTGTACAGCGTGGGCAGTCGCCAGAAGGCCTTCTTGTCGTCGTGGGTCGGGTACTTGGCCACCAGGTCGGGCCGAATCCCATACAGCGGTTCGCGATGCTGCGGAATCGCGTCCGGAAAGTTCCACACCACGGCGCGAGCCTTGGCGTTGCCAAAGGGATGACAACCATGCACCTTCATGACGACGCGCTGGATGCCACCTGACAGATCAGTCTTCCAGTTCTTGCCTTCCGCAGCCTTCTTCTCGGCTTCAGTGAGATCGTCCCACCAGCCCAGTTTTTTCAGCAGCACATGATCAAACTCGGGGTAGCCGG
>CAIYGK010000636.1 GCA_903925725.1 uncultured beta proteobacterium
ACCTTCCAATTGAAGTCAAACAAGAAATCCAGAGAAATGAGTTTGCGTCAACACATTCAAAGCCTCGTTCACCAGGAAGACCTCAACTTTCTGTTGACGAACCGCCTGCCGCGACTCTGGCTCACCCACTGGATGGGACGCGTCAGCAAGATTCAAACCCCGTGGGTACGCGACCTTTCCATCCGCGTTTGGGCGTTCTTCTCGGAGCTTGATTTGAGCGAGGCAAAGAAGACGACATTTCGCAGCATGCACGACTGCTTCACACGCGAACTCAAAGACGGAGCCAGACCGATTGACGTTGATCCGCGGGTACTGGCAAGCCCGGTGGACGCCATTGTTGGGGCGCACGGCCCGATTCGGGGAACCCAGGTCTTTCAGGCCAAGGGCTTCCCCTACACGCTCGAGGATTTGCTCGGACCTGAAGAAGCCGCGCAAGACTGGAAGGACGGCTATTTTGCGACTTTGCGCCTGACCTCCAGCATGTACCATAGGTTTCATGCTCCCTTTGACTGCACTGTCGAGCACGTCAGGTATTTCTCTGGAGATACCTGGAATGTGAACCCGATTGCCTTGCGACGGGTCGAGAAATTGTTTTGCAAGAATGAGCGGGCTTTCATTCGAACCCGCCTCGACGGAACGGGACCATGCGAAGGGCAATGCGTAGCGCTGGTGCCGGTCGCCGCCATCCTCGTCGCGAGCATTCGGCTTCATTTTCTTGATGTCTTGTTTCACTTGAAATACTCCGGGCGCAGAACCTTCGATTGCAATGCCAGGTTTTCCAAGGGACAGGAAATGGGGTGGTTTCAGCATGGCTCCACCGTGATCGTGTTGGCAGCAAAAGGCTTTGTCCTGAGTGAAGGTCTGCGCCAGGGATCAGGCATACGCATGGGCCAGGCGCTCATGCGTTGGACTGGTTGACCATGACATGACTGTCCACCAACGCGGCGCCAGCGTTCTGCTGGCTATGGCGTTGAATAACATCCGAAAGAACATCGACGAACCGGTTGTGAATTGCGTCCCAGTTCAGATGCGCCACACTCGCTGCGGCATTGCGTCGAACCGTACTTTGCCTTTGCCTGTCGAGCGCCAGACTGAGTGCCGCTTCGGCGAAGTCGAGTGCCGCGCTGCCAGGAACCAATACGCCGTTCTCATCCGTCGTGATCAGTTCATGGGCCGCCGCACGGTCATAAGACACGACCGCCAAGCCACTTGCCAACGCCTCTGGCACCACGTTGCCAAAGGTCTCCGTGAGACTCGGAAACAAGAACACATCTCCGGATGCGTAATGGGCTGCCAGCGCCTCCCCAGTCTGAACGCCGGCCAAGATCACGAAAGGGCAGCTTTCCTCCAATTTCTTTCGCTCTGGCCCGTCTCCTACGATGACCAGCTTGGCACGAGGCAGACGAAACTCAATGACCTTGAATGCAGCAAGCACGGCACTGATATTCTTCTCCTTGGCCAGCCGTCCCACATGCATGATGACCAGATCATCCATTCCAACTCCCCAACGCTCGCGTAGGTCCTTTGAACGCTTGCGTGGTGAAAACTGCCTGGTCTCTACGCCGCGGGACAGCAGCGTCACATGGTCAAAGGCCAGTGCCTGCAAATCCAGCAACATGGCCTTGGTCGGCACCATGGTGGCGAGCGTGCGGTTGTGCAACCGGCGAAGATAGCCCTCGATCAAAGAACTGAACAAACCAATGCCGTAGTAGCGCGAGTAACTTTGAAAGTTAGTATGGAACGAACTGCTGACAGGCAACTGCAGCTCATGTGCGGCGGCGACAGCAGACCAGCCCAAGGGGCCTTCGGTGACGACATGCACGATATCGGGTCGCTTTTGCCTCCAAAGCTTCACGAGTTTGCTGCGGGAAGGAAACCCGAGGCGCAATGCTGGATAGCTTGGTACCGGCATGCCTCGAAACAAGACCTGCTCGAGAGCGCCTTCAACTGGTCGGTCCTCTTCCTCAAATTGACGTGGTCGCATGAGTTGGACGGTGTGTCCACGCTCCAACAAGCCGGCCACAATGCGGCCCAAAGTCATTGCCACTCCATTGACTTCGGGGGAAAACGTCTCTGTGACTATCGCAACACGAAGTGGTGATGCTTTCGGCCCACGGGGCTCTGATGTAATTGCTTCCAGATCATGCATGCCGCCGAGGCTACTGATCAAAAGCAACAATTTGATGATTGTTTTTTGACAGTTTCAAGACTGATCGCGCGACTGAGGGTTCAATGGCATTGCAGCGCCACCTTGCTTACCGGCAGCCGGCGTTGCGCAAACCACACGAGCGCCATGATGAGGGTGATCAGCATTCCAAAGCAAATAATCAAAGCCTGAAGAGGTATCTGGTTCGCGGTAGCCGCAGCGTAGAGCGCCAACATCAACAATATCTCGCCGTTCTCATTGAACCCTTGCACCGCAATCGAGCGCCCGGCTGTAAGTAAGTTGTGACCACGGTGTTGCAGCAACGCATTCATCGGCACCACAAAATAGCTGGCGAGGGCGCCGACCGTCAAGAGCAGAATGCCCGCCCAAACAACCGACCCGATCGCAAGCATCAATGGCACCAGCAGTCCGATCAAGACACCTAGTGGAAGCAACTTGATGGCATCTGAAAGCTTTACATAGCGACTTGCAAGAACTGCACCGCCAACCACACCCAGTGCGGTCACGCCCTGCAGATACGCCGCCTGTGCCAGCGGCAAGCACAGGGTTTCGTTGGCCCAGCGCAATACAATCAGCTGTAACGTTGCACCGACACCCCAGAGCAAGGTCGTAATCGCCATCGAAAGCCCGCCCAACGGATCGGTCCACAAGATTTCGTTCTCTTGGAAGAAGCGGCGAACCATCCGTATCGGATGAATGGAATGGCTTGCATAGCGAGCACCACTGTCGGCCACACCAAAATTCAGCATTGCTGCCACCACATACAAGGCCAACAGAATGAACATGCCAGCCAGCAATCCGGTGCTGGTCAGTGGCAGCAACTCAAACCACGCCGGCAAGGCAAGCGTGAGCAGCAACGGACTGATCAGGAGTCCACCCAGCGCAGTACCCAACACGACGGCCGACACCGTCACACCCTCAAAGAAGCCGTTGGCCTGCACCAGTTGCGCGGCCGGTAGCAATTCCGTAATCAATCCATACTTGGCAGGCGCGTAGATGGCGGCGGCCAAACCGGCCAGCGCCAGCGCCAAAGTCGGATCACTACCCATCAGCAATCCGCAGACCGCAGCGGCCTTCAGGAAATTGGCCAGCAACATGACCCGCCCTTTGGGAAGATAGTCCGCGAAGGGTCCGACAAAGGGCGCCAAGAGGACATAACAAAACGTCAGACTGAGTTTGAGCACCGGGATGAGCCAGGCCTGCGCATGAAGTTCAATCACACGTGCAATTGCGAGGATCAGCAGTGCGTTGTCAGCTACTGTTGAAATGAACTGAACTGCAATAAGTAAAAAGAAGGTGCGGGACTGAGCCCTGTTGACGTTGGCTACGCCTTCTGCCATGCCGGAGTTCATCGATGACGCTGGCCTGAAGTGCCCTTGTGAAAGGACTGCTGACCCACTGCGGCAACGATTTTCTCCTTCTGCATGGGCACTTTCTGTTTGTGACAACTTGGTGCTGGAATCATGACTGTCGACTGTTGCAAAATGATGACCACTTCCTAAGGCACACTTACAGTACCGGCCCCAAGTACCAAGTACCATGTACCATGTACAGCAGTAGCGAACGACTGATTGTTTTTGATGTCGATGGCACGATCCTTGATGCCTATAGCGCCATCGTTGATACATTTGCCAGACACGGTATGGAACTGGGAGATCTGGAGCGGTTTCAAAAACGGCACCATCTATTCAAATATCTGGGTGGCGTCAAAGAGTTCCCATTCAATTTGCGGAAGCAGCTAGGCAAGCGGAGTCGCAAAAAGATTCTGTCTACGCTAACTGATGTATACCGTGATGATGCAGAACTTTATCCTGGTATGGTCGACCTGATCCATACTCTCATTGCGGCACCTGGCATCCGGGTCGGTCTCGTCACCCGCAACATTACGAGCGAGCCCATATTGACGATTCGCAAGCTGTTGTCTCGACACGATATTGATCTCGATGCGTTTGACTTCGCGATCCACGTTCCGTTAGGGGAGGAAAAAACCAGTGCGCTTAGATCGACCAGAAAGAGCTTCGACATCAATCCGGCGCGTTCCTATGCCTGTGGCGATGAGCACAAGGACTTCACTTCTGCCGTCGCGGCTGGCATGCACCCATTTATTGGGTCGTATGGTTTTGAAGACTACACGCGCTTGACCAAAAAATTCAAGGTGCCAGAAGACGTAATTTCACGAACCCCACAGGACCTGAGTATTCGTGTTCTTCATGCCCTGGATATCGGACCAATCGAATGACGGTCGTGGCGTTTCTATCTGCAATTCAACACGATGCCGTTCCCGGGGAGAGTGAAGTCCCTTGCGGCGCGTTGCGCGCCAACGCCGCGATGGCATTCAGTGCGGCACAGCAGTGATAAAAATTGCTCATTTTTGTAGGTACTCAAACATTGGTGCTTCTTCGACGCCACCAGGACACAAACTTTTCGCCCACCACAGTCGGCAGGTGCCAGCGTATTCGGCGCACCGAAGAAGGCAAAGGCAGCCACATTCGAATGCGAGCAATGAGGCAGCGATTTGGCATCAGAAGCATTCATCAACCCGTCATATCAAACAACGAAACTGAAGTCCAATGAAAGCAGACATTGGCACGCAATTGCGCATCGAACACTACGATTCAACAACCGTCTTTTTGCACTGGCTGAGCGCTGCCTTGGTGATCAGCCTCTGGATCGCCGGTCAAAGCATCGGATTCTTCCCGCGCGGCGCACCTCGCCTGACCGTTCGCAGCCTGCACATCG
>CAIYGK010000637.1 GCA_903925725.1 uncultured beta proteobacterium
ATATACTCCATTGCTCACCAAGACGGTATCATTGGAGACTGCGACAACAATCGCATCCTGAATGTTTGTCGCGGCGGTGTCCCACGTGATGAAGGGGGAAACAGGATTGGTGGAGGCGATGGCGACATAGTGCGTCGCCGCGCGGGCGGAGGTCGCGAGGGCGAGGAGGAGGAGACCGATGAGAACGTTTTGGAGCAACGGTGTTTTCAGACAAGGGCGAATTTGGGGTTGGCCATGAGTCGGTTCATCAGGACGATTAGTTTCCGCATGACGGCGATGTGGGCAACCTTGTGGGGTTTGCCAGCAGCGCGGAGCCGTTCATAGAAGGTCTTGAGAATGGGATTGGTCCTCCAAGCGGACAGGGCCGCCATGTAGAGAGCTTTGCGAACTTGTTCGCGGCCACCGCGAATATGCCGCTGACCGTGCAGGGTTCCGCTGTCATCGGCGTAGGGAGCCAGGCCGGCCAGCGCCGAGGCTTCAGGGTCGGAGACTTTTCCAAGTTCGGGCATGAGGGCGAAGACGGTGGCTGCGGTCACCCATCCGATGCCTTTGGGCTGGGAGAGGCGAGCAACGGCCTCCTCCCATTCCGTGCGTCCGGCGATGATCGTGCGCATCTGTTCTTCAAGCGCGGCGATCTGTCGCTTGAGGAATCCGATGACCTGCCTGAGGCTTTTGATTACGGCCTTGCTGTCTGGATCGGCCATGGTCATGCGGGTCTGTTCTGCGGCCACCTGGTCGGCCAGCTGGCGACGACGCTCGGCCAGTTCGCGCAATTGATGGCGCAGGGGCTCGGGCTGAACCCAGTCATCGGGTTGATGCGCGTTACCGAAGTCGGTAAGAACGACGGCATCGATCCGGTCGGTTTTGGCCAGCAGTCCTTTGGCCTGGGCATGGCGACGAACCCGCAGGGGCTGGACGAGCGCCACGCGCATCTGCGATGCAGCACAGGCAGCCAACAGATGGCGCTCGTAGCCACCGGTGGCCTCGCAGATCAGGCGGACGATGCCGATCTTGCGGGCCGCAAGAATCAGCTTCCGACACCCGGCAGGGGTATTGGGGAAGGATGGGCATGACGATTCCAAGTCGACGACAAGTCCGTCCTTGGAAATATCAACCCCAGCCTGTTGGTTTTTACTCTTGAGCATAATAGGCTCCCACTTGTTTCATACGAGTTCGGGCTGGCTGGGCCTCGACTCAGGCAACGGTACGAGTTGTTCAGCCGGACGTGGGGACCAAGCTCCAAACGAGTTCACAGACTCTAGTGCGCAAGGATCTCTCCGCGCCCCACGAACGGCGGGCGGCCGCCCGCCGTTCGTGAGCCCATCTTACGTCAATCGACGAAAGACGGAGCAAGCTGAACAGGAAGACACATACAAGTGCGGCGGTGCTCCGCCGCTTTTTTGTTCGATGACAGGAAATCAAGCAAAGCGGCGCAGCAGCGCCGCAGTCCATAAAATGAAATCGCGTGCAAGCAAGGCGGAACGCAGTCGTAACGCGCACACTCCTG
>CAIYGK010000638.1 GCA_903925725.1 uncultured beta proteobacterium
GCCTGGCAATGGCTTGCGCCGCTTCCAGATTGGTCTTGAAGATCGTGTCGTCAAAATTGCGCGCACCGACAAAGCCTCCAGTATTCACATCGACCGTCGTCAGTGCTTCCGTCTGGTCGACGATCAGGTAGCCGCCCGACTTCAATTCAACCCGGCGCGCCAGCGCCCGGGCAATTTCTTCATCGATCGCATACAGGTCAAAAATCGGACGTTCACCCCGATAATGCTGCAGCTTCTGGGCCGCAGCGGGCATGAATTCGAGGCCAAAAACCTTGAGTGCTTCAAACTGTTCGCTCGAATCGACCTTGATGGTTTGCGTTCTATCGCCCACCAGATCACGCAAGACACGCTGCAACAGGTTCAGATCTTGGTGCAGCATGGACAGGGGCGGCAGAGACTGCGAGGCCTGCCGGATGCGGGCCCAGGCTTTGCGCAGGTAGCCGATGTCTTCTGCCAGTTCCGAATCAGACGCGTCCTCACCGTTGGTTCTGAGGATGAAGCCACCGCCCTGCGAACCGGTCAGGCTCTGCAGACGCAAGCGCAACTCGTCTCGCTGCTGCACCGGGATCTTCTGCGACACCCCGACATGATCGTCCTGCGGCAGAAATACCAGCATGCGCCCGGCGATACTGATTTGCGTGGACAGTCGCGCGCCTTTGGTTCCAATCGGATCCTTGATCACCTGAACCATCAGGGCCTGGCCTTCAAAAATCTGCTTCTCGATGGGCACCTGCGGCTGCGTGTTGCGCACCATGCTCGGCGGCTCACCATCGGGTTGTCGATGCCAGACGTCGGCCACATGCAGGAAAGCCGCACGCTCCAGGCCGATATCGATGAACGCAGACTGCATGCCCGGCAGCACCCTGGCAACCTTGCCCAGATAGACATTGCCGACCAGCCCACGCTCCAACGAGCGTTCGACGTGCAACTCCTGCAACGCGCCGTTTTCAATAATGGCGACCCGCGTCTCCTGCGGCGACCAGTTGATCAGAATATCTTCTTGCATAGGGATGAATGTATTCCAAAAGACCCAAGCAAGCCTGCGGTCTCGAACATTGGCAATCCCATGATGCCCGAATAGCTGCCACTCAGATGTGAAATGAAGGCTGCCGCCCTGCCCTGCACGGCATACGCGCCAGCCTTGCCCATGGGCTCGCCGCTGTCGACATACTGTCCAATCCGGGAGGCATTGATACTCGCAAACGTGACCCGCGAGATCGACAGTACCTGCTGACGCTTGCGAGGCGTTCCCAAAGTCACCGCCGTCAGGACGCGGTGCGTCCGACCGGAAAGCTCGCTCAGCATGCGCCTGGCATCGACAGAGTCCACCGGCTTGCCAAAAATCGTGCGCCCCAGCGCCACTGTTGTGTCTGAACAAAGAACCGGTGCGGCTGGCAAACGGCGCCGCTTCAGTCGCAACAGAGCCGCGTCGAGCTTGAGTTGCGTGACGCGCTGAACATAGGCCGCCGGCAGTTCATTGGGCAACACGGCTTCAAGCGCCTCACTGTCTTCTTCCGCATCCGGCAACAACAATTGATGGGCAATGCCGAGTTGCTCCAGCAATTGACGCCGGCGCGGACTCTGCGATGCGAGATAGATGAAATTGTTCACGAAGCTATCTAATAATCATTCGCGATGATAGGGATGGTTGGCGTTGATTGACCAGGCACGGTACAACTGTTCCACAAGCAAGACCCTGACCATGGCGTGCGGCAAGGTCAAATCCGACAGACGGATGCGTTCGTGCGCCGCCTGTTTGAAGGCCGGATCGAGCCCATCAGGACCACCGATGACCAATGCCACGTCGTCACCATCAAGCTGCCACTGCAGCAACTTGCTGGCCAGCGCCTGCGTCGTCAGGGTGCCGCCTCGCTCATCCAGGGCCACGACGCGACAGCCTTTGGGCAACGCACCCTCAATGCGGCTGCGTTCGGCCGCATACAGCGCGGCCACAGTTTTGGATGCGCGCGGCTCGGTCTTGACAGTCCGGAGCTCCAGTTTGAGATCGTGCGGAAAGCGCTTGGCGTAGTCGTCCCATGCCGTTTGTGCCCAATCCGGCACCCGCTGGCCCACCGCAACAATCAGCAGCCGCACTGCACTGCCTGTCAGGCTTTGCGCGCCGGCGGCTTCTTGACAGCCGCTTTCTTCGCTGCCGGCCTGGCAACTGCACCAGTCGCACCCTTGCTGGCAGCCACCTTCTTCGCCGGCTTTTTGTCAGCTGCGGCTTTGACCACCGCCGCCTTGCGCACCTGAGCCTTCGATGGAAACGCCTCCTGCACTCCCTTCTTGGCAGCATTGGAGCGTTTCAGACTGACAACGGGCTTGGCCGCGACCTTCTTGACCGGAGCGGCTTTGACCGGAGTCTTCACGACGGGCTTGGGCGCGCCCAATTTCAGGCGAACCGGCTTGTCGCCCCAAAGTTCTTCCAGGTTGTAATACTGGCGAAAATTGGGTTGCATGACGTGAACGACGGCCTGACCGCAATCGACGATGATCCATTCGCCATTCGTTTCGCCTTCAATGCGGGGCTTGGGAAAGCCCGCATCGCGCAGCGCGTCGCGCACACTGCCCGCCAGTGCCTTGGTCTGCCTATTGGAGGTACCTGACGCAATGATCACCCGTTCAAAAAGGCTTGACAGATGTTCAGTGTCAAACACCACAATATCCTGGGCTTTGACGTCTTCCAGACCATCGACAAGGGCACGTTGAAGTTTTTGAATGTCTTTTTTTGCAAGGGTGGTCGTAGTCATCAAGCGGTCTGATA
>CAIYGK010000639.1 GCA_903925725.1 uncultured beta proteobacterium
CTGACTCAAGCGTCGGTCTTGCCGCGAATCCGCAGCAGCAGTTCAGAAACCGACTTGTCAGCCAGGGCCGGCGCCGCCGCATCCTGAATCTGCGAGCGGATCAGGCGCTCAAGCATTTCAGCTTGTGGCGTGACCGGACCCAGGAAACGCGGTTCATTGCCGGCCGCCAGCAACAAGGTTGGGAAATCCTCAACATCAAGCGGGTGCAGCAGGTCGGCCTCGTCCTCTACATCGATCCAGAGAAACTCGACCTGCGGATACTTGGCCTGCACCTGGGCAAAGCGGCTCTGGTAGTCGCGACAGACACCACACCACGCGGCACAGAGGCAGACGACAAGAGCAGAGGCTGGCAGCGCGGGGGATTCGGGGTTCATGAGCCAATGATCGCAAAAATCGTTATGTGAGTTGCGGGATAAACAAATGCCAAATAAGTAGTTTGAGTTTGAAGGCATCCCCATCACAATCCGCAAAACAGGCTGTTGCTCCAGCACTGTGCTCAATCTCTTCTCATGGAATTCGCATGATTTTCGGAAATAAAACATCGTTGCTGGTGGCTGCCGTAGCGCTGGCCAGCGCCAACTTGGCCGTGGCCCAAACCACGCTGCTCAATGCCTCCTACGATGTGGCGCGCGAGTTCTACAAGGACTACAACGCCGCCTTCGTGGCGCACTACAAAAAAAGCACAGGCAAGGACGTCAAGATCGATCAGGCGCATGGGGGCTCCAGCGCCCAGGCACGCGCCGTCAACGATGGGCTGGAGGCGGACGTGGTGACCATGAACACGACCACCGATATCGAGTTCCTGGCCGGCACCGGCGTCGTGGCCAAGGACTGGGCCAAGCGTTTCCCAAGCAACGCCTCACCGACCAGCTCGACCATGCTGTTTCTGACTCGTGAGGGCAACCCGAAACACATAAGGGACTGGGACGATCTGGTCAAACCCGGCATTCAGGTAATCATCGTCAACCCCAAGACCGGCGGCAACGGCCGCATGGCCTACCTCGCCGCCTGGGGCTATGTGCGCAAGAAGGGGGGCACGGATGCGCAAGCCGCCGAGTTTGTTGGCAAGCTGTTCAAGAATGTGCCGGTGTTGGCCAAAGGCGGACGCGATGCCACGACCATCTTCCTGCAGCGCAATATTGGCGATGTGCTGGTGACCTTTGAATCCGAAGTGGTGTCGGTGGATCGCGAGTTTGGCGCCGGAAAGGTGGATGCCGTGCACCCCTCGGTCAGCATCGTGGCAGAAAATCCGGTGGCGGTGGTGGAACGCACGGTCGCCAAGAAGGGCACGGCGGAAGTCGCCAAAGCCTATCTGGACTATCTGTATTCGGACGAAGCACAGGAAATTGCCGCCAAACACGCACTGCGCCCGCGCTCGGCCGCTATCCTGAAGAAATACGCCAGCACTTTCAAGCCGATCCAGTTGTTCACGGTGGCCGAGTACTTTGGTTCCCTCTCGGAAGCGCAGAAGGTTCACTTCAATGACGGCGGCCAGTTCGACAAGCTCTATACCGTCAAGTAAATGACGGTTGCGACTTTGACCGCGCGCCCAACACGACGGGTGCTACCGGGCTTTGGCCTGACGCTGGGCTATACCGTCCTGTACCTCAGTCTGATTGTGCTGATTCCGCTCTCGGCGCTGGTATTCAAGACCTTCACGCTGAGCTGGGAGCAGTTCTGGACAGCGGTGGCCAGTCCGCGTGTTCTGGCCTCGTACCAGCTGACTTTTGGTGCCTCCTTCATTGCCGCCGTGGTGAATGTCTTCTTCGGCTTGCTGGTTGCCTGGGTGCTGGTGCGCTATCCGTTTCCGGGCAAGAAGATCATCGACGCGCTGGTCGATCTGCCGTTTGCACTGCCCACGGCCGTGGCTGGCATTGCCTTGACCGCGCTGCTCGCCGGCAACGGCTGGATCGGACAGCTGCTGGAGCCGCAAGGCATCAAGCTGGCCTTCAACCGCAATGGCATCGTGATTGCGCTGATCTTCATTGGCCTGCCGTTTGTCGTACGCACGGTGCAACCGGTGCTGGAAGATGCGGAGAAGGAACTCGAAGAAGCCGCCACCTGTCTGGGCGCGACACGCTGGCAGACCTTTCGCTACGTCATCTTTCCGACCATCGCGCCGGCCTTGCTGACCGGCTTTGCCATGGCCTTCGCGCGTGCCATCGGCGAATACGGCTCGGTCATTTTCATCGCCGGCAACATGCCGATGATTTCGGAAATCACGCCGCTGATCATCATTGGCAAGCTTGAACAGTACGACTATGCCGGCGCCACGGCTGTGGCGGTAGTGATGCTGGGGATCTCGTTCATCCTGCTGCTGGTGATCAACGCACTGCAAGCCTGGCAACGCCGGCGCTCCGGGGCAACAACATGAGTGCACAGGCTGTTCGCCGCAATCAGGCAGGAACCACCGAGCCTGCGTGGGTGCGCTGGACTTTGATTTCGATCGCCCTGGGCTTCATCTTTTTGTTCCTCATACTGCCGCTGGCCGCCGTGTTCACGGAGGCGCTGCGCAAGGGCTTTGGCGCGTACCTGGAGGCACTCAAGGAACCCGATGCGTGGACGGCAATCCGCCTGACCATTGTCACCGCCGCCATTGCGGTGCCGCTCAACCTGGTGTTTGGCGTGGCCGCCGCCTGGGCTATTGCCAAGTTTGAATTTCGCGGCAAGGCTTTCCTGACGACGTTGGTGGACTTGCCGTTCTCGGTCTCACCGGTGGTGGCGGGCCTGGTTTATGTTCTGCTTTTCGGTGCCCACGGCTGGATTGGCCCCTGGCTGCAGGCGCACGACATCAAAATCGTCTTCGCGGTACCAGGCATCGTGCTGGCCACCGTCTTCGTCACCTTCCCCTTCATCGCGCGCGAGCTGATTCCCTTGATGCAGGCACAGGGCACCGAGGAAGAGCAGGCCGCGATGGTGCTGGGCGCCAGCGGCTGGCAGACCTTCTGGCACGTGACGCTGCCCAACATCAAGTGGGGGCTGGTTTACGGTGTGATTCTGTGCAACGCACGTGCCATGGGCGAATTTGGCGCGGTGTCGGTGGTGTCAGGCCACATCCGGGGCCAGACCAACACCATGCCGCTGCATGTAGAAATTCTGTACAACGAATACCAGTCTGTCGCAGCCTTTGCCGTGGCTTCGCTGCTGGCGCTGCTGGCACTGCTGACCCTGGTCATCAAATCGGTAGTCGAGTGGCAGTTCGAGCGCGAGCAGAAAGCCGCCGCCCTGTTACCTCCCGAAAACCCACATTGATTCACAAAGCATGAGCATCGAAATCCGCAACGTCAGTAAAGCCTTTGGCAATTTTCACGCCCTGCGTGATGTGTCGCTGGACATCAATTCGGGCGAACTGGTCGCACTGCTGGGGCCCTCGGGCTGCGGCAAAACCACGCTGCTGCGCATCATCGCCGGGCTGGAAACAGCCGACAGCGGCAGCATCCTGTTCAGCGGTGAAGACACCACCGATGTGCACGTGCGCGAGCGCAACGTCGGTTTTGTCTTCCAGCATTACGCGCTGTTTCGCCACATGAGCGTGTTTGAC
>CAIYGK010000640.1 GCA_903925725.1 uncultured beta proteobacterium
CACATCGACATCCCGCGGCCGCGTATTGTGAGTGAAATACGTTATGACAAGGCCTTTATCGACATCTCGCGCACCATTTGGGAAGACCTGCGTGACGAGGTTCTGCGCGGCGCCGAGCGCGACGAAGCGCGGGTCGCCTGAGGAAGCATGATGAGCAACACCAATATTTCCAGTGCGCAGGTTTTTCAGCCTGGCACCTCCGATGCCGAGATCGAGGCTGCCGCTGCGGTGGCAGCCCGCAAGCGCAAGTTCGCCGTCTATTTCTGGCGCTACTTTATTCTGGTTGTCTTTCTGGGCGGCTGGGAACTGGCGGAACGTTTCAAGTTGATCGACGTCTTCTTTTATTCCAGCCCCTGGTTGATCTTCATGCGCCTGAAGGAGTGGGTGGTTGAAGGCACATCCGAAGGGTCGCTCTGGTACCACCTGTGGGTCACGATGGAGGAGTCGCTGCTTGGATTCTTCTCGGGCTCCATCGCCGGCATCATTGCAGGCATTGCGCTGGGGCGCAACAAGATGCTGGCCGACGTCTTTTCCATTTACATCAAGGTCATCAATTCCATTCCGCGGGTGGTGCTGGCACCGATCTTCATCATGATCTTCGGCCTGGGCCTGACGTCCAAAGTTGCACTGTCCTTCGTGATGGTGTTTTTTGTCGTTTTCTCGAACGCCTTCCAGGGTGTGGTGGAAGCTGACCGCAATCTGCTGGCCAACGCCCAGATTCTTGGCGCCAAGGGCTGGCAGCTGACGCGTTCGGTGGTGATCCCATCGGCCATGAGCTGGATTTTTGCCTCCTTGCATGTCAGCTTCGGCTTTGCCATTGTGGGTGCCATCGTCGGCGAGTTTGTCGGCGCCCGTTACGGCATAGGCTTGCTGATCAATGTGGCCAAGGGCTCGTTTGACGCGGCTGGCATGTATGCAGCCATCGTCATCATCATGGTGGTTGCCCTGGCTGCAGAGTACGCCATGACCCAGGTAGAAAACCGGCTCGCCAAGTGGCGTCCCGCACCGTTGCAGGAACTGCAATAGCGGCACTTGCCGTCAATCAGCGAAACATCAACTCGATGTGCTCAGTGTGCACTGCAGGGCCGCGTTGGCCGGGCAAGGCCCGAGCCAGCGCAACTGTGTGGCATTGCCGGGTGGCAAGGACACACGCCAGCTTTGAGGCTGCGCCCGCGTCACCTTGAAGCTTCCCAGCGTGACCCAGCTACCAGCAGTGCCGCTCTGGTACTGCAAGACATAAGTGCTGTTGGCGCGCAAGGCACGCGTGCTGATCAGGTACTGCCCGGCGTCGATCGCAAAGCCCGGGCTGTCCCTGAACGGTTGTGCCAGCGGCTCGCCAACAAACAGCCCCTGTCCCGGCCACTGAACCGACTTCCAGTAGGCTTCGATCAAGGTCGCTCCACGGTAATACTGGTCAATCAGTACCGAAGCCCTGGAAAACTTTTGCGTGTAATTGCAGGGCTCTTCCACTGTGCCATAGCTCGCGGTGACGCCTGCATCCAGCCAAGTAGTAATCGGCATCTGACCGTTGCCGCTGGGCAGATAGCCGCCCGTCGAGGTCAGACTGTCGGCAATGGCGCCGGGTCGAAAGCTGTTGCTCGTCAGTGCTGGTGGCACGCCCGCGAGTCCGGTGAAATAAAACAGCACGTTGCTCTTGCCGCTGATGCCATCAGCGCTG
>CAIYGK010000641.1 GCA_903925725.1 uncultured beta proteobacterium
GTGGGCGTGCAGGGCATTGCGATTGCAGAACGTGCCTATCAAACGGCTGTGGTCTTTGCCAAGGAGCGGGTTCAGAGCCGACCGGTGGACGGTTCCATCATGGCCAGCGCTCCCATTATTCATCACCCCGATGTGAAGCGGATGCTGATGACCATGCGGGCCTATACGGAAGGTTGCCGTGCCATGGCAACGGTGGCCGCTTCCGCCTTCGATGCCGCGCACAAGCACCCGGATGCCGAGACGCGCAAGCAGAATCAAACCTTCTATGAGTTCATGGTGCCGCTGATCAAGGGCTACAGTACCGAGATGAGTCTGGAGGTGACTTCGCTGGGTGTGCAGGTGCATGGCGGCATGGGCTATATCGAGGAGACCGGTTGCGCCCAGTATTACCGGGACGCCAAGATCTTGACCATCTACGAAGGCACGACCGCGATTCAGGCCAATGACCTGGTTGGGCGCAAGACCTCGCGCGACGGTGGGCAAAGCGCCAAGGCATTGGCCAAACAGATTGAAGCGACCGAAGCTCTGCTTGCGGCAAGCGGCAAAGCAGACGCTGCGGTGGTTGCCAGGCGTCTGAAAGCGGCGCGCGAAGCCTTTGTTGACGTCGTGAATTTTGTGGCCGGTAATACCAAGGCCAGTCCGAATGCGGTCTTCTCGGGCAGCGTGCCTTACCTCATGTTGGCTGGCAATCTCATGGCCGGCTGGCAACTGGGGCGCGCACTGTTGGTCGCAATTGACCAGATTGCGCAAGGTGTCGATGTGCCGTTCATGCAAGCAAAGATCATCACGGCGCGCTTTTATGCTGACCACATGCTGACCAAGGCGCCGGGCATCCGGGACGCCATCATTGAGGGTGCCGATAGCGTGACAGCGCTGGCCCTCGAATCATTCTGATTGTCAAATTCAAAACAATATGTCCAGACTTCCACCCGCTCTCCGGTCCCTGCCTTTCCCGGTGATTGGCTCACCGCTGTTCATCATCAGCACACCCAAACTCGTGATAGCACAGTGCATCGCCGGCGTGGTCGGTTCCATGCCGGCACTCAATGCGCGTCCGGCCGAGCAACTGGAAGAGTGGCTGATTGAAATCACGGAGGCTCTGGCCGCCCACAACAAGGCTCATCCGGACCAGCTCGCTGCACCTTTTGCCATCAACCAGATCGTGCACAAGAGCAATGAACGGCTGGAGCACGACATGGCCATGTGCGTCAAGTACAAGGTACCCGTCATCATCACGAGCCTGGGAGCGCGCGAGGACATCAACGCCGCGGCTCACAGTTATGGGGGTGTGGTGCTGCATGACATCATCAACAACAAACATGCCCACAAGGCGATCGAGAAGGGCGCTGACGGACTGATTGCGGTTGCTGCAGGTGCAGGTGGCCACGCGGGCGTGAAGAGTCCGTTTGCGCTGATCCAGGAGATTCGGCAATGGTTTGATGGGCCACTGGTTCTCAGCGGTTCGATTTCAACCGGCGACGCGGTGCTGGCGGCACAGGCGGCCGGTGCCGATTTTGCCTATATCGGCTCAGCCTTCATAGCTACGCAGGAAGCGCGCGCGTCGGATGCCTACAAGCAGGCCATCGTCGATTCCAATTCGGACGACATTGTGTACAGCAACCTCTTTACCGGAGTGCACGGCAACTACCTGGCGCCCAGCATCCGCAACGCCGGCCTCGACCCGGAACACCTGCCTGAGAGTGACCCCAGCAAGATGAATTTCGGCGGTGACAAATCCAAAGCCTGGAAAGACATCTGGGGCTGTGGCCAAGGCATTGGATCCATCACTGAAGTTCAGAGCACCGCTGACTATGTGGCTCAGCTCAAGCGCGAATACGCAGCAGCCCGGGCACGCCTGCAACTGGGTTGATGAATCACGCGTGGCTTGATGTTGCATTCGCGGAGCGCGGTGTGGCGCAGGCGCCGATGGGTCAGTCCAACCCGCGAGTCACCGAGTACCATGAAGGAACGAACATCCAGGGCTACGACGACAAGGCTTCATGGTGCTCTTCGTTTGTGCACTGGTGCTTTGCGCAAGTCGGAATATCAGGCACTGGTTCTGCGCTGGCACGCTCATGGTTAAGCTGGGGCGAAGCGCTCAGCGTCCCCGTCCCTGGCTGTGTTGCGATCCTCTACCGGGATGACCCAGAGAGTTGGAAGGGACACGTTGGGTTCTTTCTGCGGGAAGATGAGGAACACGTCTACCTGTTTGGCGGCAATCAACTCGGCGAAGTACGTGAGCATTTCTATCCACGAAAAGCCGTCCTGTCTTACCGCTGGCCGGCTGAACCGCTGAACTTTCGAACGGCGTAGATCAGCAGGAAAACCACCGCGACGACTTCGTAGACAGCACCCAGAACGTGCTTGGTGCTGGTGAAGAAAGAAGCCATGGCAACCTGGCTGGCTGAGAGCTCGGGGTACTGCAACAACATGGTCACTATTTGCGCGTTTTCGCACAGGTCCCAGACGCCAGCCACGACCGGGATGAAGGCCGCGAGCCACAGTCTCTCGTTGGGGCGAAAGCGGTAGAGCAGTCCGGCAAAGAACGTGACGTACAAGGCAGGAAACAGTGTGTCCAGCGTTGGGCTTGCGAGGGCGTAGACGGCGCGACCCTGAGCTCCGTATTGGACCATTGCTGCCTGGATCTCAGCGGGGTCGTACGACAATTTCAGGTCGATCATTTGACCGCCTATTGGCAAGGACGGGAACAACCAAAGCACCATCAGCAGCACACCTGCGAAGCTGATCAGCAGCGGCCTGTTGCGGGCCGCATACTCAAAATACCTCCGAAAAAATCTCTCCACTGGGTCTCAGGTGGGCCAGGTGGAGCCGTGTTCTGGCACCATGGCACGCCAGCCCAATTCGTTCTTGATGCGCAGGCGCAACTGGTCCGACGCTTCCAGTTCGCCATGCACAACGTAAACCTGATCCGGTGCCTGAGGCATTGTTTTCAGCCAGGTCAGAAGCTGGCCTGCATCGGCGTGCGCTGAGGCCGATTGCAGCTGGACGACCTCTGCACTCAGCTCGACGTCGCGTCCATGGATGCGAACGGACCTGGAACCGCTGGCCAACGTGGCGCCGCGCGTGCCGGGAGCCTGATACCCGGTAAGAATGATCATGTTTCTATGGTTGCCAGCATAGTGCGCCAGGTGGTGCAACACGCGCCCCCCGGTTGCCATACCGCTGGCCGAGAGAATCACCATCGGACCACGACGGCTTGCCAAGGCGCGGGATTCATCCGTGCTGTTGACCATGGTGGCGCAGTGCGTTAGCGCGTGGGTCTCTGCGCTGCCGAGTCGATGTTCTCCCTGATGCTGTTCAAACAGATGGGTGGTGTGTACGGCCATCGGACTGTCCAGAAAGACCGGCAACGATTTCGGGATCTCTCCGCGCAGCTTGAGCAGGTGTATGGCATGTAACAGCGCCTGTGCCCTACCCACAGCAAACACCGGTACCACGGCGACACCGCCACGAGCAGCCAGTCGCTTCAATGCTGGCGCCAACTCTGCCAGCACGTCCTCTTTGGGGTGTTCGCGGTCGCCATAGGTTGATTCGATCAGCACTGTGTCGGCCGCAGGGGCGTTGGCCGGGGGACTCATGAGCAGGTCATCCGGTCGGCCCAGATCACCAGAGAACAGAATGCGTCGCCCCGCCACTTCAAGTAGAACGCTGGATGCGCCCAAAATATGCCCGGCGGGTGAGAGCGTTGCACGCCAA
>CAIYGK010000642.1 GCA_903925725.1 uncultured beta proteobacterium
AACCTGCTGCGCAAGGTGGCGTAAAAATCCTAGAGGACCTTGTCCAACGCAGCCGCGAGCTGTGCCACGGTGCGGTCCACGTTGTGCCACTTTTCCAGACCGAACAGGCCGACGCGAAAGGTCATGAAGTCAGCCGGTTCATCGCACTGCAGAGGCACGCCAGCAGCGGTCTGTAGACCCGCGGCAAGGAACTTGCGGCTCGACTGGATTTCGGGGTCCTCGGTGTAGCTCACCACCACGCCCGGAGCCTTGAAGCCTTCAGCTGCCACGCTAGGTATGCCGCGACTCTCGAACAGGGCACGCACGTTGGCGCCAAGCTCGATCTGCTCGTCACGCACTTTTGCAAACCCGTAAGCCTGGGT
Source organism: uncultured beta proteobacterium (assembly GCA_903925725.1). Lineage (GTDB taxonomy): Bacteria > Pseudomonadota > Gammaproteobacteria > Burkholderiales > Burkholderiaceae_C > Rhodoferax. Next base: position 363 of record CAIYGK010000642.1, read on the forward strand.
TTCTTTCATGATCTCGCACAAACGTGTCAGGGCATCGGTCGGCATGGTGGCGTGGTAGGCGTGGGCGCCTCCTTCGTAAGTCTCCATGATCTGCAGCCACTTCTTGAGGTCACAGGCATAACTGCTGCTGGTCGTGCCGTCGATGGCAACGCGGGCACGCTCGCTGAGCATCACCATGGCGCAGCAGGGTGAACTGCTCCAGCCCTTCTGCGGTGCGCTGACCAGAATATCGACGCCGATATCGACCATGTCCACCCACATCGCGCCCGAGGCGATGCAATCCAGCACAAAAAGGCCACCGACTTCATGCACCGCGGCAGCGACCGCGCGCAGGTAATCGTCGGGCAGCATCATGCCGCTGGAAGTTTCCACATGCGGCGCGAAAACCACATCCGGCTTTTTGGCGCGGATCGCAGCCACCACTTCGTCAACCGGTGCCGGCACCCAGGGCGCCTGCTTGCCATTGCCAACCCGACGCGCCTTCAGCACGGTCGATTCGGCGGCAATACGGCCCATGTCCAGAATCTGTGTCCAGCGAAAACTGAACCAGCCATTGCGGATGATCAACACCTTCTTGTCCGCTGCAAACTGGCGCGCCACCGCTTCCATGCCGAAAGTTCCGCTGCCAGGCACGATCACCGCCGAGCGGGCGTGGTACACGGATTTTAGAATTCCGGAGATCTCCTTCATCACACCCTGAAAGCTTTTCGACATGTGATTAAGGGAGCGGTCGGTATAAACCACCGAAAATTCAAGCAGGCCATCGGGATCGACATTGGCTAACAGGCCGGGCATGGGAGGCTCCTTTTCAAGTTCAAATGGTGTCAGCGGTAGGGCTACTGAGCTATCCTGCCAGCATAGCACGCGCATGCTTTAATCCTTTTCCTTGTGTCCCGCGCGACGCTCACCGTCGCCTTCTGACTTGCCACCCTTGATGTCATGTTTATTGGCACTGCGGTGGCACTCCACGCAATTGTCAAACTTGCTCACGGCCTCCTCGATGTGCTTGCGCCGGATGTTGGTCAGTGTGTGTTCGTGACAGCCATAGCAGCTGTAGCGGCTGTAATCATTTCGTACATGGCAAGTCACGCAGGCGGCGTTATGGTCACCATCGAGCGCAAAGTACTTGTTATGGTCGAAGCTTGCCGGTGTCCACTTCTGCTGCGTGTGGCACTGAAGGCAATTGCCAGCTATTTGCTGGTGCAGCGAGTCATTGGGTTTCTTGTGACAGGCCTGACACTGGTCACGCGACTCCAGCGCCAGCAAGGCATGGTTGAAGTTGCCTTGCAGGTGGTAGCGCTTGACGCCAGAGTGATCACTGTGGCAGGCCATGCAGTCCTGACTGATCAACTGCTGGTGAAACGGTGTGGCAGTCCGGGGTTTAACAATCGCCACACCAGCCGTCGTCAGGCGTCCAATGTCGGCCGTCTTGTGACAAGCCACGCACCGGGCCGCGCTGGCCCCGGTCAAAGGCGCATGACAGGCAAAACAATCCGTCTCCAGCAGCTTGTGTCCAGCAATCAGCTTGCCCGGGCTGACCATCAGGTGCGGGTAAGCAAAAGTCAGGAGCGCCAGCACGATCAGATTGAGCGCGAGGATGAGTTTGAGAAAGCGGCTCATACCCATCCCCAGAACAGAAAGATGCTGACAATGTGACCCAGTGCCAACACCACAAAAACGATGAAGATCGGGATATGCACCTTGCGCCACCGCGTCATGGCATCCACCGTCACAGCGTCCCAGAACACCGCCTGCTCCACTTCGGGTTTGGACAAGCCACGAAGCTGAAAGTGTTCGCGCTGGCCCTGCACATGGCGGCGCGAGCGCTCCAGCAACAGTTTGCCAACCATGCCGCTGACCACGTTGACCGCCATGGCGACGGTGGCGAGCCAGGGCAACAGGGCGTTGAAATGAATGCCAGCGTGAATCAGAATCATCAAGGAACCCAGCCAGGCGCAGAACTCATGCAGCTTGAGCAAAGTCTTCGGATCCCCGCTCGTAATGTATTTGCGTTTGCGCATCGAATAGACCAATGAAACAATGATGAGCAAGGTTCCCGGAATACCGAGGTAACGTCCCACCCAAACCAGGTTGAGCCGATGCAGCGCATAGTCACCCGCCAGAGTCGCTGCTGTGAGCAGTCCCAGCAGCAGGATGAAAGGCAGCACATGCCTGCCCCAGAGTGATTTTTTCATTTACAACTCCAGACTCACGCTGGTTTTTGGCGTGCAAACACACAGCAGGCAAGTGCCTGGCTCGGGGTCAAAATCGGGCGTCTGGCGATACGCCACCTCGCCTGCCAGGATCGTCGTCTGGCAAGTACCGCAGCCACCGGCGCGGCAGCCAGAGTCGACGTTGACGCCCTGCGCCTCGGCAAACTCCAGCAAGGTGCCGGCGCTGCTCTGCCAGGACAACTGCTTGCCGGAACGGGAGAAGGTGACCACGAGATCGGGCGCATCGTCTTGCACCTTGGTCAGCCCGGGCGTTGCCGATTTGCGCTGCACCGACGCCGGACCAAAGGCCTCAAAGTGAATTCGCTGATCTGGCACACCCCACTCTTCCAGCGCCAGCACCAGACTTTGCAACATCGGGGTCGGGCCACAGATGTAAAAGTGATAGGGCTTGAGCGGCAATTGGCGACGCAACAGTTCCAGATCAACACGACCGCGCTGATGGAAATTACGTCCAAGCACGTCCGCTGGCAAGGGATCGCTCCAGCACAACTGCAGGTGAAAGTGGGGATGATTTGCAGCCAAGGTCTCAAGATGGGATTTCCACGCCACTTCGCTGCTGTTGCGCACGCCGTAGAACAGCCAGACTTCACGTCCTGGCGTCTCTGTCAGGCAGGCGTTGAGCATGCTCAGCATGGGCGTGATGCCGATACCGCCGCCTATCAGCACCACTGGCGCGTCACTGTGATCAAGGTAAAAGTGCCCTGAGGGTGAGCGCACTTGCAAGACACTGCCGACTTCGATGTGATCATGGAAGAAGTTGGAGGATCTCCCGGGCGCAAGCTGGCTGCCCGACGGAGCCATGGCACGTTTGATCGATATCCGATAGTGCTTCTGGTCGGGTGCGTCCGAAAGCGAATAGCAGCGGATCAGCGGCGCGGTGCCGCCGCCTCGCGTTGGCAACTCCAGCTGAAATGTCAGGAACTGCCCCGGCTGAAATGGCGTCAGCGGCAAGCCATCTTGCGGCCTGAGGTAGAAGGAGCAGATCGACTGCCCTGCGTCTTCCATCTGCTTTTGTACGACTTGAAAGCTGCGCAGGCCTTGCCAGGCAGGTGCAAGTGCTTCCAGTTCGTCGCTGGATTGCAGCGCCTTCTCCGGAATGCGCAGATCCACGGCGCTGCGGCGCAGCGCCAGGTAGTCCAGCCAGTGCTGCCAGAAGCGATAGCCGAGAAAAATGACCAGCTGCAGCAGGATGCCGCCTACGATCCACAGCAGAAGAGAAAGGGAGTTCATTTTGCGAATGTGTCGAACACGAACCAGTTTGGACTGAGATTTCTTAGCAAATTCTTAACAGGGCATCTGCTTCTGATCTATGTCACTGAGCCGCGTCTTAGCCGAGAAATCTGTCTGAATCGTCACCCTGCTGCCGTGGGGAACTGATAAATTGCTGCAATGGAAACAAAACATCAAAGCAGCCTTCTCCGATGGATGGCGCGGTCGGTTTTTGC
>CAIYGK010000643.1 GCA_903925725.1 uncultured beta proteobacterium
ACAAAAACCGACAGGATCACCCAGGGGGTCCAGGCGCGGATCAGGGCGGCACGGCTGTGCTGCGTGATAGGGGCCGCTGCCTTGGCCTCGCCTCCGTCGTTTTCATGCCCCTTGAGAGACGGTGAGGTCCAGATCTTCTTCGGTTGCCAGACGCGCAGGAACAGCACCAAGGAGATCATCGACACGATCGCGGCAATGATGTCCACCAGTTCCGGACCGATGAAGTTCGACACCAGGTACTGCGGGATCGCAAAGGACAGGCCTGTAACCAGGATCGCCGGCCAGATTTCCATCATCGCTTTGCGCCCGGCGAAGGCCCAAATCAGCCAGAACGGCACAAGCAGCGAGAAGAATGGCAATTGGCGGCCGATCATCGCAGTTACCTGCATCAGGTCGTAACCGTGCACCTTCGCCAGCGTGATGACCGGCGTGCCCAGGGCGCCGAAGGCGACGGGTGCCGTGTTGGCGATCAAGCTCAGACCGGATGCGGCAAGCGGTGAAAAGCCGAGGCCGATCAGGATGCCCGCAGTCACCGCGACCGGCGTGCCAAAGCCGGCTGCTCCCTCAAAGAATGCGCCAAAACAGAAGGCAATAAGCAGCAGTTGCAGACGCCGGTCATCGGTGATGCCCGAGAGCGAATCCTGCAGAATCTTGAAGCTGCCGTTCTGCTCAGCCAGTTGCTGCAGAAAGATGATGTTGAGCACGATCCAGCCGATTGGCAGCAGTCCGGTGAATCCGCCGTACATCGCCGCTGTGCCCGCCATGCCGGCCGGCATGCCGTAGGCGAATACCGCCACCAGCACAGCCGCGGCGAGGCCCAGCGCTGCCGCAATGTGCGCCTTGATGTGCATGAAACCCAAGGCCACCAGCATCACCACCACCGGCACCGCCGCCAGCAAGGTGGAAATAACCATATTCCCGAATGGGTCGTAAACCTGTTGCCAAACCATGTGAATCTCCTCTTGAAAAATCGATGAACAAAACCCTGAACCAGATCAACAATGCGCAGCGGTCGCCTGACGGCTGCACTCCTCCAACAGATAGGCAATGGAGCGGTACGGCCGACCTGTCTCGGCGGTGAGACCGATCTCACAGGTGCGGTTGGTTGAGACGCCTTCGCAGCAATTGGCGGGCAGCGCATCGTGCACTTTTCGCAAGGCGTGCGCATTGAGTTCCGGCACCACAAAGCCCCGGTCTCCGCCAAAGCCGCAGCAGTTCACCCCGGCGGGCTCGACCATCTGCTGGGCACAGGCTTCGAGTACCTTGCGCAGCTTGCCGTCCGAGGCAGTGCGGCGCACACTGCAGTTGATGTGAAGGGCCACGGGTTCTGTCTTGCGCGTCAGCTGCAAACGTGGCAGCAGGGCGTCGTGCGCGAACTCGTGGAAGTCGTATAGCGCCAGGCGTCCGGCCAGCATCTTCTGCATGCGCACCGAGCAGGTGCTGGCATCCATGATGACCGGGTAGTAGCCGCCCTGGCCATCGTCGGCCGCCTTGAGCAAGGCGGCACTGACGGCGTCGGACATCGCTTGGGCTTCCTCAGCCATGCCCTTGCTGGCCATCATCTGGCCGC
>CAIYGK010000644.1 GCA_903925725.1 uncultured beta proteobacterium
ATGCTCACTGCAGAGAAGCAGCGCGTCGTGATCGACTGGTACGTTCGCTGGCGTATTTCGGAACCTTCTGAATACATTCGCAACGTCGGCCTTACGGAAACCGATGGGGCCAATCAGCTAAATCGTGTGGTACGCAATGCCTTCCAGGAAGAAATCAACAAGCGTACGGTCAAGGAACTGCTGTCGACGAAGCGGGAAGCCATCACTGCCGATGTCAAGGCAGAAGTTCTTGATAAAGTCAAAGGCTCCAAGCCCTGGGGTGTGGATGTCGTGGACGTGCGCATTACCCGTGCCGATTACGTCGACACCATCACGGAATCGGTTTACCGCCGCATGGAGGCCGAGCGCAAGCGCGTCGCCAATGAATTGCGCTCAACCGGCGCTGCTGAGGGAGAAAAGATACGCGCCGATGCAGATCGCCAGCGTGAGGTTGCGGTGGCCAATGCTTATAGGGATGCGCAGAAAACCAAAGGCGAGGGCGACGCTGAGGCGGCCCGCATCTACGCCGAAGCCTTCGGGCGCGACCCCCAGTTTGCGCAGTTTTACCGCAGCCTGGATGCCTACAAGGCCAGTTTTGGAAAGAAGACCGATGTGATGGTGGTTGATCCTTCATCCTCCGAGTTCTTCAAGGTTTTCCGTGGCAACAGCACAGCGGCACCCACTCCAGGTAAGAAATAGGCCTTGGATAGCGATACTTTCTGGCTCGCCCTGGCCCTGGTTCTGGTCATTGAGGGCATTTTTCCGCTGTTGTCGCCGGCTGGCTGGCGCCGCATGTTTGCTCAGGTGTTGCGACTGCAGGACGGTCAGCTGCGTTTTTTTGGAATGTGCAGCATATCGGCCGGTCTGCTGTTGATTTGGCTCCTCCTGTAGAGGATTGCGGCGCTTTAGCCCGGTAAAATCAGGGTTTTAACAGCACGCCTAATTCACATGTCCGCCTGGGTCCTGCCGGATCACATTGCCGATGTCCTGCCTTCTGAAGCCCGGCACATCGAGGAACTTCGTAGAGACTTGCTCGACATTGCACGTGGCTACGGCTACGAACTGGTGATGCCGCCCCTGCTGGAGCACCTGGAGTCCCTTCTGACGGGTGCCGGTGAAGCGCTGGACCTGCAAACTTTCAAACTGGTCGATCAACTCTCGGGGCGCATGATGGGTCTGCGGGCCGACAGTACGCCACAGGTGGCGCGGATTGACGCGCACCTGCTCAATCGTCAAAGTGTCACACGCCTTTGCTATTGCGGCCCGGTGTTGCACACCCGCCCCGATGGCCCACACGCCACACGTGAACCCTTGCAATTCGGTGCTGAAATCTATGGCCACGCCGGACTGGAGGCTGATCTGGAGACGCTGCAACTCGCGCTCGACTGTCTCAAGGCGGCCCGAGTGCAGTTGCCTGTCGTTGACATGGCAGATGCACGCATCGTCAAAGCGCTGCTCGAAGGCCTGGCACTTCCGGGCGACTCCCTTGCACGTCTGCACGCCGCGCTGGCGGCCAAGGATGCCAGTGAACTTTCCGCGTTGACTCAGGACTTTCCGGCCGCGGCACGCCGAGGCCTGCTGGCCCTGATCGAACTCTATGGTGACGAAGCCGTGCTGCGCGAAGCGCAGCGTGTTCTGCCACCGTCGGCCGCGGTGCATGAGGCTTTGCTCAATTTGAAGTGGCTGGCGGATCATGTCGATGGCGCGAGGCTGAGTTTTGATCTGGCCGATCTGCGCGGCTATTCCTATTACACCGGCGCCCGGTTTTCGATCTACGCTCAGGGCGCCAACGATGCACTGGTGCGTGGCGGACGTTACGACGAAGTCGGCGCCGTGTTCGGCCGCAACCGCCCGGCGGCGGGTTTCAGCCTGGATATCAAGAGTCTGGTAGCGGTGCTCGCTGCGCGGCCTTTGCGCGCCGCCATCCGCGCGCCCTGGCGCGATCTGCCTGATTTGCGTGCGGCCATCGCGACCTTGCGACAGCAGGGCCAGACGGTGGTGTGTGTGTTACCGGGCCATGAGGCACAAGTTGAAGAGTTCCATTGCGATCGCGAACTGGTTCAGGTCGCGGGGCAATGGGTCGTGCAAGCTGTTTGAAAAGAAATGAAATGACTGCAACAAAAGGACGTAACGTCGTTGTCGTCGGTACCCAATGGGGCGACGAGGGCAAAGGCAAACTGGTGGATTGGCTGACCGAGAGTGCGCAGGGTGTGGTGCGCTTTCAGGGGGGCCACAACGCCGGACACACATTGGTGATCAATGGCGTTAAAACCGCCTTGCACCTGATTCCCAGCGGCATCATGCGCGCTGGCGTCAAGTGCTATATCGGCAACGGTGTGGTGTTGTCGGTGGCCAAGCTGTTTGATGAAATGGCCGGACTGGAGAAAGCCGGCGTTGAAGTGCGTTCGCGCCTGCGCGTCAGCGAGTTGTGTCCGATGATCCTGCCGTTTCACGCTGCCATCGATGTGGCGCGCGAGGCGGCGCGCGAAAAGGGCGGCAACGCCAAGATCGGAACCACCGGGCGTGGTATCGGCCCTGCCTATGAAGACAAGATTGCACGGCGCGCGCTGCGCGTGCAGGATCTGAAGTTTCCGGAGCGCTTTGCATCGAAGCTGCGCGAACTGCTGGATTTGCACAATCATGTGTTGACGACTTATCTCGGGTCAACGGCATTTGATTTTGGTCCGACCCTGGCGCCTTACATGGCCGATGGCAAGGTCCTGTTCCAGCCGGAGTTTGACGAAGCGATGCGGCAAGCTGAATTGCTCAAGCCCATGATGGCCGATGTATCGCGCGAGCTTAA
>CAIYGK010000645.1 GCA_903925725.1 uncultured beta proteobacterium
CCGGTGACAGACGCGCCGACGCCGGTCCATCGGATGGTTGCCTTGCACCAGCAAATTGCACATCGGGTCACCGACCAGTTCAAGCGCCTCGTGCGACAGCGTGATCGACCAGGCTTCCTTGATCTTTGCGCACAAGCCCAGAAACACAATGCCGTAGGGAATATCCCCGTAGTTGGCGAGGTGCCAGCCGGTCGCGCCCAGTGAATTGACGCCGTCCACAAGGTACAGGACCGCGTCACCGCGCATATCGCTGAATGTGCTTAGGCCGGGGCGTTTGCCGATCGGGCCCTCCAGCCGCAGCGTTGCAGAAAAACTCCAGTACGGCTCAAAGTCTTCCTTGAGCTGGCGGTTGATGGCCCGAATCACGACCTGCACCTGTTCGTCAGTGATGACTTTGGAATGGTTTATCAGCGAGATGATCATGGGATGCCCTGCTGCGATTGCATAAGATCGGGGCTGTGATCTTAGCAATCCCGGTCTCCTTGGTCTATCCCTACTCAGGGCAACTGCAATGAATCGTGCGCGGTTGCGACCTCTCTTCCTCTTGTTGGTGCTGGTGTCCGTGCTTTTCGCACATTTGCTGGGGCTCAACTGGGTGCAGCGCCAGTTGCCACAGAGCGAGCGCTTGGCGTTGATGGCCGACCCCATGTTCACCCGAATCCTCAGGCCCACGCTTGCGACGCTGCCGTTGCGCACACCGTCAGCCAGACCGTCGCCGCGCGTTGGGCCCGTGATCGCGCCGTCGCCAGCCGTTGTTGAGACGCCGCCAGTCGTCGCGCCTGATCAGATACCTGTGGAGCGGGAGGATGCGAAGCCAGTGGAAAAGGCCGAGTTGCCGGCTGCAGAGCCAAGCACGGCACTTCCTGGCCCATCGGTAGACGCGGCAGACGGTTGGCCCGCCGACACCCGGTTGTCCTACCGCATGGGCGGCTATTACCGAGGCAATCTGTATGGCAGTGCCCGCGTGCAGTGGCAACGCGAAGAAGGTCGCTACCAGGTCCGTGTTGACATGAGCCTTGCGCTGTTGTCGGTTTCCATGATCAGTCAGGGCGAGGTTCGCTCCGATGCACTGCTGCCACGGGTCTACGAGGAACGGTTCCCCTGGGGATTGCGCCGAATGGCGTTTGACGGCGCCTTGGTCAGGTTCGATAACGGCGTTCATCTACCCCAACCACCTGCGCTGCAGGACACGGCAAGTCAGTTTGTCGAACTCAGTCACCGTTTTTCGAGCGGTCAAGAAGAGCTAAAAGTAGGGCGGCAGGTCAACCTGTGGCTGGCACGACCCCAAGGCATGGCCTTCTGGACCTATGACGTGGTCGAAGAAGAATTGCTGCAGACACCGGAACTAGGGGTCGTGTCAGCATTTCATCTGCGCCCCAGGCCAATTGCGAATCCGACCGGCGTCATCACGGCCGAGCTGTGGTTTGCGCCCAGTCTGCAGTACCTGCCGGTGCGGGTGCGCATTGACCTGGGCGAGGGCAACTTTGTCGATCTGATGGTGGAGCGCATTGAGCAGGGCGCAGCGAGCGCACCAGAGAACGGATTGAGCCCTAGAATGTGATTCAAATGCTACGTTACGAAACCATTCCAGTTACCAATTTTCAACAGAACTGCTCGCTCGTCTGGTGCGACCAGACGCTGCAGGCCGCCGTCATCGACCCGGGTGGTGATCTTGACTCGGTGCTGGCCGCAGTGAAACAGCGGGGACTGACACTGAGCCAGATCTGGCTGACCCATGCGCACATCGATCATGCCGGCGGCGCTGGCGAATTGGCGGCACAACTCCATCTACCCATCATCGGCCCGCATCAGGCAGACCAATTCTGGATCGACGGCTTGCCGGCCCAGAGCAAGATGTTCGGCTTTGCCCAAGCGATGACCTTCAAGCCGACGCGCTGGCTGAAGGACCTTGACACAGTGACCGTAGGCAACAGTACGCTGCAGGTGCGGCACTGCCCGGGTCACACGCCCGGCCATGTGGTTTTTTATAGCGCCGAGGCGAACCGGGCCTTTGTTGGTGACGTGCTGTTTGCCGGATCCATTGGCCGCACTGATTTGCCACAGGGCGATCACGCAACACTGATTGCCAGCATCGTCGAGCGCTTGTGGCCCATGGGTGATGCGACAGTCTTTATTCCAGGCCATGGACCGGAGAGCACGTTTGGACGGGAGCGCAAAAGTAATCCGTATGTGGGGGGGGACTTGAGGTCTGGTCAATCACTGCAGGAAGACTATTGATAATTGAACCATGACTCTAAGAATACTCACTGTTTTTGGCACCCGCCCGGAGGCCATAAAGATGGCCCCACTTGTCAGTCAGCTGGCACATACCGATGGCATTGAATCAATAGTCTGTACTACTGGCCAGCATCGCTCGATGTTGCAGCAGGTCATGGACTTATTTGATATCAAGGCAGATTTCGACCTGGGCGTAATGACGGCCAATCAAACCCTTAATGGTTTGAGTCGACTGCTGTTAGAACGAATCGATCCTGTCCTGGATGCAGTCAAACCAGATCGCATCTTGGTGCATGGTGACACTACCACAGCGATGATTTCAGCTCTGGCAGCCTTTCATCGAGGCATTCCGGTTGGTCATGTCGAGGCCGGGCTGCGTACCGGAAATATGAGTCAGCCATGGCCCGAGGAAATGAACCGGCGTGTAGTTGATGTGGTCAGTGATCGGATGTTTGCACCAACAGCGCAATCCAAGCGCAATTTGCTTGCTGAAAATCTTAGCGGCAGAATCATTACGACCGGCAATACAGTGATAGATGCACTGCAAATAGTCGTTGGACGGCTTTTGAATGATGAGTCAATGCGCCGCAGTGTCGATGCAAGTTTACCCAAGCTGGACCCTGATCGGAAACTGTTGTTGGTGACCGGCCATCGTCGCGAGAATTTCGGCGATGGTTTTGATGCGATTTGCGAGGCATTGGCCACGTTGGCGTTGCGCGGTGACATTGAAATTGTCTATCCGGTGCACCTTAACCCGAATGTGCAAGGTCCAGTCCATGCCACGCTTGAGGGCTTACCTGGAATCCACTTGATTGAGCCCGTGGATTATCTTGGTTTTGTACGCTTGATGCAGCGTGCGCATGTAATTCTGACGGACTCCGGCGGGGTACAGGAAGAGGCGCCATCGTTGGGCAAGCCAGTGTTGGTGATGCGCGAAGTGACCGAACGTCCTGAGGCACTGGCAGCCGGTGCGGTGCGATTGGTGGGAACCTCAAAATTGCAGATTGTCGAGGCAGTCACTCATCTGTTCGAAGACCCGGAGCTATGCCAACACTATTCGCAAGTGCGCAATCCCTATGGGGACGGAAAGGCTTGCGACCGCATCATTGCAAGTTTGCTCCAAAAGGATGTCAAGGAGTTTTCTCCGGTGGGCGATACAGCGGTTGATTGGTATCCGGATGCCTTGGTGACCTGATTTTTTCAGTTGAGGCGCTTGGCGGCATACTGGAGCAATTCATCAACTAATTCGGGCGGAACATAGTGCGGGCCGTCAAACAGGTAAACGGCGTGGCCTTTATAGGTCATCAGTTGTGGCAACAGTTCTTCAACAATCGCGGAACGAAAGCCGCCTCCCGCCTTGGGCCTGAACGCTTCGGCGATGATCTTTACGCGCTGCTTGCCGAAGCGGGTTACTAGTTTGTCTGCATACTCCAGAGCCACTGGGGCAGTGCGCGCATGAACTCCAACACCGTCCTGGAAGAAGATTCCTACATCCGGGGGCAACCATTTTGCCAACGAATCCGCGAAATTTTCAGGCCCCTGGTTTGAACTGTCATAAACGCTGATCCACAGTGGGCGAGGCAAGAGAGCCAGGAGCTTGGGCAACTGCAGCACTCCGTTCCAGGTAGGATCAACTTCCACCGGAAAATACCAGCCGACGACTTTGAGCGGTGTCTGCAGCAACGTCAGTTGTCGGGACAATTCAACCAGTCTTGGCAGGTCGTTGCGAGCCAGATTCTGGTCAAAGCGACCTGCCAGACCAAGTATTACCTCCTCAGCCCAGGGTTCTTTCGCAATCCGCCTCCAATCAGGCATCTCTTGACTTGTCGCAACACTGGTTCCATCGACAAAAGCAATGTCGTCAACTATGGTCCATTGGACCAGCAACTGACCAGCACCAAGGCGGTGCCACTGGCCTGTTGGGTTTGCCGTCATGTTGTCTGTCTGCCAGACGATCCCTTGCACCAAGGCGGTAAGCAAACCCTGATTCTCGGCTCTCGAACAAACTGGCGACGCCAGTAGAAGCCAGAGTGCCACGCACGTCCACCGCTGACAACGCCTGACAAACGGTGCCCGACTTAGTGCCATCGCTCCAAATCCATGCCATCTATTTCGCGATGGCTGCACGTGCCCGGCTTAGCCAGACATCGTTGCTCATCAGAGACTCTGCTTCCCAGTCATTTTTCGCATCTGGACCCGCTTCCATGCGCGGTTCGTTGAATTGCCAGACAAGGACTTTGGGTTTGTTTTGCCGATACATGTCAGACTCAAGATACTCCAATAGTGTTGCCCACGGGCCAAAATTTCCTGGCTTCCAAGTGAGAGACACTGGGCGGCCGATAGACTGTGAGAGCTTCTGAGGAAACCCAAGGTATGGTTGTAGAAAACTGTTTCCCACCAGATGAATTTCCGCAGGACCATCGTCCAACAAGGATATGCTTTCTTTGGGTGGCGCCCGAACACGGAACACATCGCGACCCAGTTTCATTCGCTGCTCGGCCGTCATGAAGCGTGTTGCCAAATCACCGTATCGACGGACATTCACCCACTCTCCCAACAAACTGCCACTTGTTGAATCCTTGTCAAAGTGCACTCGCTGACGTATCAGCTCCGCTACTGCCTCGGCGGTAGCTTCCGCACCCTGCCCTGTCCAATGGTAGTCAGTTCGAAAAAAAGCATGTTGCTTACCTTTTTCCAAATTGCGCAACACACTCAAGGCATCAACGTTGGCAATGCTGACAGCCTGCAAACCGGCTGTGACATAGGCGTAGCGATTCATGACCTCAGCGCTTACAGGCTTTGAAACTGGCAATCGATCAGAATAGAAAGCAGCTTTCATTGGAACGACCACGGTAACAAGCATGGTATTTTGTTTCGCCAACAGGTCGCTTACCTCGGCGATTGTCTTTAGGTTGGCGTCAATCCGAGGCTTCTGAACGTCAGTCAAGTTTTCCCAGATAGGAAACAGCCAGCCATCTCTGCCTTCTATCACAAGGACATCGGCTGCGGCGGCCCAGCACGCAATAAGGGCTAGGCTGACGATGAGCCTGGTGCGATATCGTCCCAGCATCGTCCAGACGCATCGGCGTATTGTGTTGAATGAATTCACGTCGTCAATTCACTGCATCCAGATTGCCTGAAAGAATGGGCTTGGCAGGGATGCCAGTTATAAACAGACTGTAACGTGAACCGGGTTGCAATTGCGGCGGGCTCAGAGGCAAAGACTCCACCCCGCTGGCGCACCTGGCTGTGAATTCAACTTTGATTGGATTGATCGCACGACGAAGTGTTCCACCTTCCGGCAGATCGACGAAAACTTTGATGTCTTTGTTGGCAGTGACTGTGGCCATGCAACCCGGGACAAGGTTGTAAACCCGCAGGTCAGCTTTCAG
>CAIYGK010000646.1 GCA_903925725.1 uncultured beta proteobacterium
CATGCCCAAAGAAGCCTTTGTTTACCAAGAGGCACATTTCAGGGTGCTGCGCCTGCTTGAAGGCAACCCGCAAATGAACCAGCGCGACCTGGCGGCGGCAGCAGGAGTGAGTCTGGGCAAGACCAATTACTGCATCAATGCCTTGTTGGAAAAAGGGCTTATCAAGGTGCACAACTTTAAGAGCAACAAACGCAAACTGTCCTACGCCTACCTGCTAACGCCCGCCGGCATTGCAGAAAAAGCAGCGCTCACCCAACGGTTTTTGACGCGCAAGGTGGAAGAATATGAAGCGCTCAAAGCAGAGATTGACCAGCTCAAGCAAGAGGCCGCAGACAACTGATAACGCGGTTCCAAACCTATGACCGAAAACACATCACCCCCCTCTGCCATTGCCCCAGTGCCTGTCAGTGCCCCCGCATCTGTCATTGCGGGCCCCGACCCGCAATCCAGTCCCCCCGCCCCCGACGACGACGAAGTCAGCCTCCTAGACCTCCTGCAAGTAGTAGCCGACAACTTGCGCCTGCTGGTCCTGGGCCCGCTCGCCGCTGGCCTGCTGGCGCTGGCGATAAGCTTCATCATCACCCCCACCTTTACCGCCACCACCAAATTCATGCCGCCGCAGCAGCAGCAAAGCGCTGCAGCGTCCATGCTGCAGTCTTTAGGCGCCTTGGGTGGGCTTGCTGGTGCTGCCACCGGCATCAAGAACCCGGCGGATCAATATGTGGCCTTCATGAAAAGCCGCAGCGTGCAAGAAGCGCTGGTTGACCGCTTCAAGCTGATGGACCGCTATGAAGCTAAATTCCGCGACAGCGCCCGCAAAGAGCTTGATGCCAACGCGCAGATCGCCAGCGGCAAAGACGGCCTGATCACCATCGATGCCAGCGATAAAGACCCGGTGTTTGCCGCGGAGCTGGCCAATGCCTATCCGCAAGAGCTTGAACGCCTGCTCAGCCGCCTGGCGGTCACCGAGGCGCAGCAACGCCGCTTGTTTTTTGAAAAACAGTTGGGCAATGCCAAAGACAAGCTGATCAAGGCCGAGATCGCTCTCAAGGCCAGTGGCATCAACAGCAATGTTCTCAAAACCAACCCTACAGCAGCGGTTGAGGCCCTGGCCAAGCTCAAGGCCGGCATCACGGCACAAGAAATCAAACTGGCCAGCATGCGCGGCTATCTAACAGAGTCTGCGCCCGACTTCAAACAAGCCCAAACCGAGCTGGCTGCCATGCGCTCGCAGATGGCTCGCGCCGAAGTCGCCGATCCGGCCGCCAATGGCAACGACAGCGACTATGTCACGAAGTTCAGGGATTTTAAATACTACGAAACCCTGTTTGATCTGTTTGCCAAACAGTTTGAGATGGCCCGCATCGATGAGAGCCGCGAAGGTGCCGTAATTCAGGTGGTCGATGCCGCCGTGCCGCCCGAGCTTAAAGCCAACCCCAAAAAGGCCCAGATTGCCATGCTCACGACGCTGGCCACCGTCTTTGCGCTGTTGCTCTTCATCTTCATCCGCCAAGCACTGCGTGGTGCCGCTCAAACGCCTGAGTCTGCCGAAAAGCTGGGCCGCCTGCGCCAAGCCTGGTCCAAAGCCTTGGGCCGTAGTACGTCATCGCAAGCGTAGCGCAGCAATCCATGAGTTCACAACTCATCAAGCTGCGCGTGAAGAGATGAAAACCAGCGTCATCCCCTTCATCCTCTGCGGTGGCTCCGGCACCCGGCTCTGGCCGCTGACGCGCTCGGGTTATCCAAAGCAGTTTCTGGTGCTCTCTGGCACCACCAGTCTGTTTCAGCAGGCGGTCAAGCGCACCAATGCCCTGGTGGCTGATGACATTGAAATCGGCCGGACCCTGGTCGTCACCAACGAAGATCATCGCTTCTTGGCCCTAGACCGGTTGAGCGAGCTAAAGAATGTGGCTGCCATCTACCACTTGGTGGCCAGTGGGACGACTAGTTGGTTTGACTACGCATAATACGTGCTGGCGCAAGCACAGCAAGCATCTACAGCTATCAAACTTAAAGCGTCGGAGGTACAGCCGGTGCCCACGAGCGTCTTGCCGACACTGGCTCGGCGCCAGCTTAACTCACGTCTGAACACGCACAAACTGCAAACACTTTCGGATTAAGCCTGCCAGCGTGGCAACTTGGCGTGAACCGAATGCTGGCAGAAATTCTTTAACACCCAGGGATATCAACCATGACACAACGCAAAGGCATCGTGCTGGCTGGCGGATCCGGCACCCGGCTCTATCCAGTGACGCAGGCGGTCAGTAAACAGCTGATGCCGATCTACGACAAGCCGATGATCTACTACCCATTGAGCACCCTGATGCTGGCGGGCATCCGCGAGGTGTTGATCATCTCCACGTTGCAAGACACCCCGCGTTTTGCCGAGCTGCTGGGTGACGGCAGCCAATGGGGCATGAGCATCAGCTACGCCGTGCAGCCTTCTCCCGACGGCCTGGCGCAGGCGTTCATTATCGGCCGCGACTTTGTTGCTGACCAGCCCAGCGCGCTGGTGCTGGGCGACAATATTTTTTACGGTCATGACCTGGTCAAGCAACTCGCCAGTGCCGATGCCCGCCCCGGTGGCGCCAGTGTCTTTGCCTACCATGTCACCGACCCGGAGCGCTACGGTGTGGTGGCATTTGACAAAGCCATGCGCGCTGTCAGCATCGAAGAAAAGCCCAAACAGCCGCAAAGCAATTACGCCGTCACTGGCCTGTATTTTTACGACGAGCAAGTCTGCGACATTGCCGCCAGCATCCAACCCTCGCGCCGCGGCGAGCTGGAAATCACCGATGTCAACCGGCGCTATCTGGAGCTGGGCCAGCTCAGCGTCGAGATCATGGGCCGAGGCTACGCCTGGCTTGATACCGGCACCCACGACAGCCTGCTGGAAGCAGCCAGCTTTATCGCCACCCTGCAAAGGCGCCAGGGTCTGCAGGTCAGTTGCCCGGAAGAGATTGCCTTTGGTCAGCATTGGATCGATGCCGCCCAGCTTCAAAAACTGGCAACGCCGCTGGCCAAGAATGGCTATGGCCAGTACCTTCTGCATCTTCTTAAACAAGCCTGACTAACCCTATGCCCTATACCATCACCCCCACCGCAATACCCGAAGTGCTGATACTCGAACCTAAGGTGTTTGGCGATGCTCGCGGCTTCTTTTTTGAGAGCTTTAATCAGCGCGACTTTGCCCGGGCCACGGGGCTTAATGTGCAATTCGTGCAAGACAACCACAGCCGCTCGTGCAAGGGCGTGCTGCGTGGTCTGCACTACCAGATTCAGCACCCCCAGGGCAAGCTGGTGCGTGTGGCGCAGGGTGCAGTGTTTGATGTTGCTGTTGATATCTGCAAAAATTCAAGAACATTCGGGAAATGGGTTGGCATCAAACTTACCGAAGAAAATAATAAACAGCTCTGGGTGCCTGCTGGATTTGCTCATGGTTTTATAGTGCTAAGCGATAGTGCAGATTTTTTATATAAAACTACAGATTACTACGCGCCGCAACATGAAGGATGCATAGCGTGGAATGATCCCACAATTGGTATTGATTGGCCGCTGGCTCAGAATGGCATTGACGTACCTCAGCTTTCCGCAAAGGACCTTAAAGGCGAGAAACTCACTGATGTATAAGGCGAATTTATGTCGCTGAGACGTAATACGCTATGGAATCTAGCAGGAACTGGGGTCCCCTTTCTTCTTGGCGCAGTAACGATCCCGTATCTTCTAAAAAAAATAGGTGTTGAGGCGTTCGGTTTGCTTTCACTTGTTTGGGCGCTGATCGGTTATTTCAGCTTGTTTGACTTTGGTTTGGGCCGTGCTCTTACTCAGCAAGTTTCGGCCGCCCGTGCGCTGGGCAAGCAATCCCAACTGCCTGGCTTGATAAAAACTGGGCTCAGCTTCACCGCCGTAGCTGGCATTTTCGGGGGTGTGGTACTTGCCGCGCTTTCAAATCAGCTCGCTTTGCATTGGCTCAAGGTTAGCACGCCATTGCAGGCTAGCACTGTGAATGCATTGCTAATTGCTGCCATAGGCATTCCATTAACGACTATTACAACTGGTCTACGTGGCGTTCTGGAAGCCTATGAAGACTTCAAGATCGTGAACCTCTTGCGCATGGGTCTTGGAGCCGCAAACTTTGGCCTGCCAACTTTAAGTGTGATGCTTTTGGGAGACTCGCTTGCCTGGATGGTAGCGAGTCTAGTTGCCGCAAGGGCTGCCACCCTCATAGCGCATGTATGGCTTGTAAACAAAAAACTACCCGATGGATGGATGTTTGCGAGGTTTGATCAGCGTAATCTGCGTGAACTCCTTTCATTTGGGGCATGGATGACTTTGTCTAACATAATTAGCCCCTTAATGGTAACGGCAGATCGATTCTTAATATCTTCCATGTTAGGTGCTGGCATGGTCGCCTATTACACTGTTCCATTTGAAGTATTAATTCGCGTTCTGGTCATTCCTGGAGCATTCACTAGTGCATTTTTCCCCAAGATTGCGTCATTAATTTCAACCGACTTAATACTAGCAAGAAAAACTTATCGAAAATCAGCTATTTTGATCTCTTGCACATTACTTCCAATTGTCACTATTCTGATATCTGGTTCTCATTTATGGCTATCAATGTGGCTCGATTCCGCGTTTGCAGACAAGGCATGGGGCATTGCAGCAACCCTGGCTGTCG
>CAIYGK010000647.1 GCA_903925725.1 uncultured beta proteobacterium
GCAGCCAACCCGAACGGCCTGCTGATTTCCCTCGAACCGGTCGAGCGCAGCTGGTTGCATCAGCGCATAGCGCAACGCTTCGATGCCATGCTCGCCAGCGGCTTGCTCGATGAGGTCCGGGCACTGCGCGAGCGTGGCGACCTGAGCGCCGATCTACCCTCCATGCGCTGCGTCGGCTACCGGCAAGTCTGGGAGGCGTTGGAAGGGCTCTCACCAATGAACCAGCTGCGTGACAAGGGCATCTTCGCCACGCGCCAACTGGCCAAGCGTCAACTCACCTGGCTGCGCGCCATGCCCGAGCGCCGCGTCATTGCCTGCGACGCGCCGGACGCGCTGAATCAGGTGCTGGCACTTGCCATGCACTAAGGTTGCAAGTCGATGAGCCTGGTGATCACTGATTTGAGCAAGAGCTACGGCGATGTGGCAGTGTTCAGCCACGTCTCACTGACCGTGGCGACCGGCGAGTTTGTGGCCATTCTGGGCGAGTCTGGCGTTGGCAAGTCAACACTGCTCAATTGCATGGCCGGTCTGGACACGTGGGACAGCGGCTCGGTACTACTTGACGGACTGGATCTGGGCGCATTGAACGACGAGCAGAAGGCCCGCTTGCGACGCGAAAAGACCGGCTTTGTATTTCAGGCCTTTCATGTGCTGCCGCATCTGGACGTGGCGCAAAACGTGGCGCTGCCCTTGCTGCTGCTCGGCCAGCATGACGACCAGCGTGTGCAGGCTATGCTCGATGCGGTTGGGCTGAGCGGGCTCGGACCGCGCCTGCCGCAGCAACTCAGCGGCGGCCAGTTGCAGCGTGTGGCTATTGCGCGCGCCCTGGTACACCGCCCGGCACTGCTGCTGGCTGATGAGCCGACCGGCAACCTCGATCCCGGCACTGCGGCCAAGGTGATGGATGCGTTGATCGCTCAGAGCCGCCAGCATGGCGCATCGCTGGTGCTGGTGACACATTCGCAAGCAGCAGCGCGGCGCGCTGACCGGGTGCTGCGCCTGAGCCCTGACGGACTGCAATCAGCGAGCGTACGTCTCCAGACCAACAACACCGATCTTTTGCAGCCCCAGGCGCTGTGACGCGCTTAGCACGGCGGCTACCGTGTCATATTTGGCGAGCGGATGGGAACGGATGTGAATTTCGGGTTGCAAAGCCAGTTGCCCTGCTGCTTGAAGGCGCTGCTCAAGGTTGGCCCGATCCGTCAGCGGCTCGTCGTTCCACAGAAAACGGTTCTGCGCCGTCACTTCGATCCTCACCACCAGGGGCTCGGCGCTGAGCGGTGGCGGGGGGCCGGCGGGCATTTCCATGTTGACCGAATGCAATTGGATCGGGATCGTGATGATGAACATCACCAGCAACACCAGCAGCACATCAATCAAGGGCGTGATGTTCATGCCCGAGCTGAGCTCGGGCTCAGCGGCATCAAGCGCTTCGTCAAAGTCAATTGCCATGGTGCGTCGGCTCCGTGACAAAACCAATGCGCGCAATGCCGGCTTGCTGACAGGCATACAGAACCCGTGCCACGGCCTCAAAATCCGCACGGGCGTCGCCCCGGATGTGCACTGCAGGTTGCGGCATCTGACCCGCGATTTGCTGGAGTTTTTCCTGCAGGCTTTGTGGATCACTCAGGCGTGCGTCAAACCAGTAGCTCTGGCCGGCTGCGTCGATTGATATCAAAACCGTCTCGGGCTGACTCTGGCGCAACTGGTTGGCCTGTTGCGGCAGACGCACGGCCACCGAGGTATTGATGACAGGAATTGTGATCAGGAAGATGATCAACAGCACCAGCATGACGTCAACCAGGGGTGTCGTATTGATCTCTGCGAGATCAGCGTCGTCCTGCACTTCGTCCTTGAAGCTGATGGCCACGGATCAACCCTCCCGGTGCGTGCTGGCTTGCCGTTCTTTCTTGTCCATCTCGACCAGCAACTGGGTGTGAAGTTCCGAGCTGAAACTTTTCACTGCGTGCAGGGTCACTCGGTTGCGCCGTACCAGGGCGTTGTAGCCCAGTACCGCCGGTACGGCGACTGCAAGACCCAGAGCGGTCATGATCAGCGCCTCGCCGACCGGGCCAGCCACTTTATCAATCGAGGCCTGGCCAGACACTCCAATCGTGACCAGGGCGTTGTAGATGCCCCAGACTGTGCCAAACAAGCCGACAAACGGTGCGGTCGCGCCAACGGTTGCCAGTACCGACAGCCCTTCCTGGGTACGCATCTGCAGGGTCGATACCGAATGCACGATGTCCTGGCTCAACCAGTTACCCAGTTCCACCTGGCCAGCCAGGCTGTCATGACGACGTCGCGCGGCCAATGCCGACATCACCATATAGCGGAACGGACTCTGTGCTCCCATGGCTTCACTGCGCTGTTGCAAGGTCTCATTGCGTGTGAAGCTGCTGTTGGCGGCCTGCAATTGGGCATTGAGTTGGCGCTGCGCGAGCCACTTGGCGATGATGAAATACCAACTCAGCAAGGACATGAACGCCAGCAACAACAAGGTTACCCTGGCGACCCAGTCGCCCTGTGCCCAGACCGAGCGCAGGCCGTAGGGATTGCTCACCGCTTCGGCTGCTGGAGCCAATATGGCGGCAGCGCCGGTTTGCGCCTGGGCCAGAGAGCCGACGAGCAGACACAAGAGGAGCAGCGAAAAAGGCAGCCAGCGTGAAGTGCGATGTAGAGCGTGAGCATTTCTTGACATGATGGTTTCCTGAAAAATTTCGACTGGCTATTTGCACTTGTCCATCGCAGCGGCGATCGGGATCGCGATGGCGCTGAGCAGACTGCCTGCGGCATTGGGGCCTATGCAATCGGGTTTGGCTGCGTCGGCCATGGCTTCGCCCAGACGGTTACGCTGGCCACCGCCATTGAGCTGCTCGTTGGCCATTTCGGCCAGACTGCGCTGGCGCGGTGCACTCTTCATGCTGTAAGGATAAAGGTTCAAAGGCGCCGGTGTTCCCGCGGGTGCAGCTGGCGCAGCTCTGCCGGGTGCCTGCGGCGCCGCAGAACCCGGCACGCTTTCCACCGGTGTAATGGCTGCCGGTCGCGCCGGTGCCAGGGTCGCAGCAGGTGCTGGTGCCGTGGCAGGCACTGAACCTGGCGCAGGAGTCGGTGCTGGTGCTGGTGCTGGTGCTGGAGCTGGAGCGGGGGCGGGGGCCGGCGTGGGAGCGGGAGCTGGCGCTGGGGTTGGGGTTGGGGTTGGTTCGGGCAGCGGAACCGGCACTGGGGTCGGTGCAGGTGCAGGGGTCGGCACGGGCTCGGGCCGAACTTCAACCGGTGCCAGGGGTACCGCTACCGGCTCAGGCCTGGCAAGAACAGGCGCGGCTTGCAGTGTCGGCGCGGGTGGCTCCGGTAGCGCTCGTTCCGCCCGCGGCGGCGATGGTGTTGGTGTTGGTGTTGGTGTTGGTGTTGGTGGCGGCAACACGGGCTGAAGCTTCAACTCCACCGGCTTCTCGGGCGGCAGTTCGATCGCTTTGGGCTGGATCACCGGCGGTAAGGGCGGCGCGATCTCTGTTACCGCCTTCAGCTTGGGCTCAGGCAGGGGCAGGGGCACGCTGATAGGCTTTTTCGGCGGCTCCGGCCGCAAAGTGATCGGTGCCAGATACTGGACCACTGCGCGCACCGACTGCACCATGGGCGCAGACTGCAACGCCAACCAGAGCAACGCCAGATGCATGACCCCGGTGGTCAGCAGCGCCGTCCTGGAAATGGGTGCTGACGGACTCATGCAGCGAGCAACTCTCCAAAGCGACGCAAGTCCACGTTACCACCGCTGAGGATGACACCGACGCGTTTGCCCGCCAGTGGCAAACCAGCATGGCAGGCTGCTGCAAAACCCAGGCAACCGGTCGGCTCGACCAGCATCTTCATGCGCTCGGCAAAGAAGCGCATGGCTTCGACCAGATGGGCATCGCTGGCAGTCACAACGTCATGGACATCGCGCCGGATGATGCCAAAGGTGTATTGACCCAGGTGCTGCGTTTGTGCGCCGTCCGCAATCGTCTTGGGGGTCTCGATGTGGACGATGGCGCCTGATCGAAACGACTGCTGACCGTCGTTGCCGGCAAGGGGTTCCACCCCGTAAACCTGGCACGCAGATGCCAGCGCTCGCGCCGACAGGGCTGAGCCCGCCAGCAGCCCGCCGCCGCCGAGCGGCACCAGCAGAAAGTCGAGCGCACCAACTTCTTCGAACAGTTCTTTGGCAGCCGTGCCCTGCCCTGCGATCACGTCAGGGTGGTCATACGGCGGGATCAGTGTCAGGCCACGTTGCCCTGCCAGTTCCCTCGTCATCGCTTCACGATCACACTTGTAGCGATCAAACAGAATCACCTCGGCGCCGTAAGCTCGCGTCGCCTCAATCTTGCTCGGTGGTGCATCCAGCGGCATCAGTATGGTGGCCGGAATGCCGAGCAGGCGCGCCGACAGTGCGATCGCCTGCGCGTGGTTACCCGACGAGAAGCTGATGACACCGGCCTGGCGCTGTGCGGCACTGAACCTGGACAGCGCATTGAACGCGCCGCGAAACTTGAAGGCGCCCATGCGCTGAAAGTTTTCGCATTTGAAGAATACACTGGCTTCAAGCCGTTCGTCGGCCGTGCGCGATTGCCATACCGGTGTGCGATGAGCGTGACCCTGGAGTCGCGCGCCAGCGGCAATCACGTCTTGGTAAGTCGGTAAAGTCAACATGGCAACAATTCCATTCAAGTCAAAAGTGTCGTGCAAGGCAACGGGCTCAGTGTATCCAGAGTTGCTCAAGACTTTCTCCTGGCAGGAGTTGCGACATCACCCCTGGCGCAACGCCGCCGCGGTGTTGGCAGTAACACTGGGCGTGGCGCTGGCATTTTCTGTGCATCTGATCAACGCCTCGGCGCTCGCCGAATTCTCCCAGGCAGTGCGCGCTGTCGGCGGACAGCCGGATCTGGAACTGCGCGCCATGCAAGGTAGTTTCGATGAAGCGATCTACGCCCGCGTCGCGCGCTTGCCAGAGGTGGCAGTTGCGTCGCCCGTCCTCGAAGCCAGCAGCTACGCCCTGACTGACCGTGGAGAGCGTGTGCCGCTGCGCATTGTCGGCGTTGATGCACTGTTAGTGGCCAGCGTGGCGCCAGCTTTGCTGCCACAGCCCAGGGACAATGCCAATCGGCTGGTGATGTTCTCGCCCGCCCATGTCTTCCTGAACGCTGCAGCGCGCCAGCGATTGAGCGGCGACCTGCTGCAACTGCAAAGCGCACAGCAAGTCAAGCAGGTCAGCGTGGCCGGCAGCGTCAGCGCCACCGGTGGCCCGCTGGCACTGATGGACATCGGCGCCGCGCAGGAACTCCTTGGCAAGCAGGGAAAGTTGACGCGTATTGATCTGCGCCTGCACAGTGGCGTTGACCGCATTCAATTCGCAGTCAAACTGCGGCACACGCCGGACTGGCCCACCAACCTCACCCTGACTGAGCCGGGAGACGCGCTGGCGCAGGTCAGCAATATGTCGCGCGCCTACCGCGTCAACCTCAGCGTGCTGGCACTGGTCGCTCTGTTCACGGGGGGGTTTCTTGTGTTCTCGGTGCTATCGCTCAGCGTCGCCAAGCGCTCCCAGCAATTCGCATTGCTTGGTGTGCTGGGCCTGAGTGCACGAGGCCGGCTTTCGCTGGTCTTGTGGGAGTCGCTGCTGCTCGGATTACTTGGTAGTGCCACCGGCATCGCTCTGGGCACTGCGCTGGCAGCGCTGGCGCTGCATCTGCTGGGCGGCGACCTGGGTGGTGGCTACTTTGCCGGCGCCGCGCCGATGCTGCAATGGGACGCTGCAGCTGCCGTGCTCTATGGCTGCCTGGGCACCTTCGCCGCGCTCCTGGGTGGCTGGTGGCCGGCGCGTCAGGCACAGCGGCTCTCACCTGCCCTGGCGCTCAAAGGTCTGGGTGCCGACCTGATGACGCGGCGCAGCCACTGGCTAAGCGTTCTCTTGCTGATCAGCAGCGCCCTGCTGGCAAACGCACCGCCGGTCTTTGACCTGCCGTTGGCGGCCTACCTGTCGATCGGTCTGCTGCTGTTGGGCGGCATCACAGCACTGCCCTGGTTGATCGGTCTCTTGCTTGACCAACTGGCGCCGCGCCTGAACCGCCACGCACTTGCGCTGCTCGCGATCGAGCGCGCGCGGCGTGTGCGCGAGAGTGCGGCGGTGGCAGTCAGCGCAGTTGTGGCTTCTCTCAGTCTTGCCGTGGCACTCACCGTGATGGTGGCGAGCTTTCGCGACTCCATGATTCACTGGCTGGACCAGGTGCTGCCGGCCGATTTGTATCTGCGCAGCGCGCGCAATCTGAGTGCTGGCGACACGGATTACTTCAGTCCAGAGTTTGTTCAGGCCGCTGGCACATTGCCCGGCGTACAAGGCCTGCAGGCACAGCGCCTGGTCCTGCTGTTGCTCAGTCCCGAGCAACCAGCAGTGGCGCTGATGGCGCGAGAACTCAGTGACCCCGCGCACAATTTGCCCATGGTCGGCGAGCCGCTGCCGGTGCCGAGCGGGGCCATCGGCATCTATGTCAGTGAAGCGATGATCGATCTGCACGGTGCCCGCGTCGGCCTGCCGTTTGCACCGCTTGCAGCAGCCTTCAAGGCGATGACCCCGACCGGTCGATCACTTGGCAACAGCTTCTTCGTTGCTGGCGTCTGGCGCGACTATGCGCACCAAGGCGGCGCCATTGCAATCGACAAAAGAGCTTTCGAACAGCTCAGCGGCGACCGACGCGCCAATGACATAGCGCTTTGGCTGGACGAAAGAACTGAAGTGCAAGCAGTGCAGCAAGCGCTGCGCAAGCTGGCGGATACTGCTGATCCGGGTGCCGGCGCGCTGCTTGAATTTGGTACGACGCGACAGATACGCGCCACCTCGTTGAGGATCTTCGATCGCAGCTTCGCCGTCACGTACTGGCTGCAGGCGGTGGCCATCGGCATTGGCCTGTTTGGCATCGCGGCGAGCTTCAGCGCCCAGGTGTTGGCACGGCGCAAGGAGTTTGGCCTGTTGGCTCATCTGGGATTGACACGACGCCAGATCCTGACGGTTGTGGCTCTTGAGGGCGCCGCCTGGACGGCATTGGGCGCCATCGCAGGGCTGGCATTGGGTTTGGCCGTGGCGTTGGTGCTCGTGCACGTGGTGAACCCGCAGAGCTTTCACTGGACCATGGATCTGGTTCTGCCCTGGAGTCGCCTGCTGGCACTATGCCTGGCGGTGATAGCCGCCGGCACCTTGACAGCGTGGCTGGCAGGCCGGGCAGCGGCCGGCAAAGACGCGGTGCTGGCGGTGAAGGAAGACTGGTAGCCAGGCTCTGCCTACCGCCGCACCGCACGACCTGCCAACAACTGCCCAGCCGCAAAGCTCAAACCCAGCATCACGATCAGCGCAGCGCCCAGCACGATTTCCTTGCCCTGGTACCACAGCGCAATGTCGACCTGCAACCATCGCAACAGTCCCAGCGCGGCCACGCCCAGGCTGATCAGTGCGACCATCACACCCATGACCCGCGAGGCGACGCGGGCGCGCTGATCGGCGCGGCGCAGCAATCGCGCGATCCACAAACCGTTGATGCCGTCCATCAGCAGCATGCCGCAGGTAAAGGCGAGACCCAGCACCAGCGCGTGCATGATCCCGCCATGCCGGCTAGCGGTAACGGCAAACAGCGCAGCCTGACTCATGGTGTCAAAGGAAAGGGCAAAGAGAGCTCCAACAGCGGCAATCGCCAGCGGATGCGACGCTGATTGCAGATGCACCAGCAATCCGGCCTTGACGCCCACTGGCGCCACGACTGCATCTGGCGCAGCGCTAAAGACTGCCCGCAGGTTAAGCAAACCCAACAGCGTCAGGAAGGTGATGGATATCCAGGTGCCTACATCCTCCATCCAGGGCGGCACCTGCCAGTGGCTGGCCGCCATGCCCACGCCCAGCGCGATCAGCATCACAATACTGCCGTGGCCCAGCGAGAACAGCGAACCGCACCAGCGCGCACGGGCCGGTGCCTGGCGCAGGTTGTAACGCGTCAGGCCGTCAATCGTGGCCAGATGGTCGGGGTCCAGCCCGTGTTTGGCGCCAAACACGAACACCAGACCCAGCAATGCAATCCAGTCATTGGGAAGTTCCATGAGCCTCCACCATACAAGATCCGTGCCGCCCGCGCAACAAGTTCAGGTACCAATCAAACAGCGCTCGGTCGCTTGTCGGATGACATACGGAAGAATGCAATAACCGGTTAGTGCACCGGTTACCTATTAACCGTCACAACCCAAAGTGCTGCATTGCAGCAGCGATGCCCCCATAGGCAAACCGTAGTATTGAAGGCACGTCACCACGGCGCACCACGCTGGCGCACTACTTGCTTTTGATGCTCCCATCAGGCCCCATCGAGGTCTGGCTCCAGGAGACAACATGGGCGAAATGAACGACATTTTCAAGCTGGGTCGTGAGGCTTTGCACGGCATTGAACAGCGTCTTGGCATGTCCCGACGCGACTATCTGCAGTTCTGCGCCACGCTGGCGGTCACCATGGGTCTGCCCAAGGGGGCAGACGCCGCAGTCGCCAAGGCGATTGAATCAGCCAAACGCCCTTCCGTCATCTGGCTGCACTTTCAGGAATGCACGGGCTGCACGGAATCCCTGCTGCGAGCCGAGCATCCGACACTCGAAAAACTTATTCTCGAAGTCATATCCCTGGACTATCACGAAACCCTGATGGCAGCTGCGGGTCATCAGGCCGAGGCGGCCCGCAAGGACGCCATGAATGCCAACAAGGGGAAGTACGTGCTGGTCGTCGAAGGTGCGATTCCGATCAAGGAAAACGGCATCTATTGCAAGATCGGCGGTCACACTGCCATTGACCTGCTGAAGGAATGCGCAGCCGACGCTGCGGCGGTGATTGCCATTGGCTCCTGCGCCTCCTGGGGCGGCATGCCTTCGACCGGACCGAACCCATCCGGGGCATCGAGTGTGGCCGAAGTGCTGGGAAAACCGGTGGTCACGATTCCCGGCTGCCCGCCCAATCCCTACAACTTCCTGGCAACCGTCGTCCACTTCCTCACGTTCGGGAAGTTGCCCGATGTGGACAAACTGGGGCGTCCCAAGTTCGCCTATTCCAGGTTGATCCACGAAAACTGCGAGCGCCGCGCCCACTTTGACGCCGGCCGTTTTGCCATGGAGTTTGGCGATGCCGGACACCGCCAGGGTCACTGCCTCTACAAGCTCGGCTGCAAGGGCCCTGAAACCTACGCCAACTGCCCGACGCTGGGTTTTGGAGACGCGGGCGAGAACAACTGG
The DNA here is from genome assembly GCA_903925725.1 of uncultured beta proteobacterium. GTDB lineage: Bacteria > Pseudomonadota > Gammaproteobacteria > Burkholderiales > Burkholderiaceae_C > Rhodoferax. The sequence continues at coordinate 9,284 of CAIYGK010000647.1, forward strand.
CCGGTCGGATGCGGCCACCCCTGCATTGGC
>CAIYGK010000648.1 GCA_903925725.1 uncultured beta proteobacterium
CGCATCTTGCGCAGGTCCAATCCCGGCACCAGAACGGTCCTTGGCCTACAAGCCATGATGTGCCTCACCTACCTGATGTATGGCGTTGTCGTTTCGTATTTTGACGTTGCGGTAGGCGGTACAGAAGCGTTCATCCTGGTCTGTTTTGCAGTCGCTGGCCTGTCGCTGATGCGGCCCATGGTTTCCATCGCGTTGTTTGGCATCACTGCAGTAGCCATCTGGCAAATGTTGCTCATGAGTAATCAAAGTGGGCAGCAACTGGCCATCATGCGTTTTAACTCGATCGCCGCCATCGTCCTGGCGATCATTGTGTCGGCCATGATTTTTCATCAATATGCGAAGAGCCTGCTCTTGCGTCGAGCGCTTGAGGTGCTCGCAGGGCAGGACCCTCTGACCCTGTTACCTAATCGCCGTGAATTGATGGAGCGCCTGAAGATGGCTCTAAGCCTGACGGCGCGCCATGGCAAGTATGGCGCCTTGTTACTGATTGATCTGGACAATTTCAAGAACATCAACGATACCCGCGGCCATATTACCGGGGACCTGTTGCTCAAGGAAGTCGCCGGGCGACTCATTGCAAGCGTACGTGAAGGTGATACGGTCGCCAGATTCGGTGGTGACGAATTCATGGTCATGCTGGAAAATCTTGGCAAAGATTTGACCAGCGCCGCGCGACAGGCGGAAGTGGTCAGCGAGAAGATTCTTGAAAGGATCCGTCAGCAATATGTTTTGGGGACATCAGAGTTGGGTCAAAGCAGCGCAAGCATTGGCATCGCCCTGTTTTCGCCCGGCGATCATTCGACAGAGGAGTTGATCAAGCAGGCGGACGTGGCGATGTACCAGGCCAAGGACGCGGGTCGCAACACAGCGCGCTTCTACGATGCCGAAATGCAGGCCAGGCTGGTCGATCGCGCGACCTTGGAGGACGATCTCCGTCAGGCGCTGGCACTGCAACAGTTTGTCTTGCACTATCAGCCGCAAGTGGATTTGGTCGGCAAGGTGCTAGGCGCGGAAGTGCTTGTGAGATGGTTGCATCCGCAACGCGGACTGATAGCACCTGGCCAATTTATCCCCTTGGCCGAAGAGGTCGGTCTCATTTCGGCCATAGGCAACTGGGTTCTGGAAACGACATGCATTCAACTGGCGTGTTGGGCGATGCAGCCGGCAAGGTCTCAACTCACGCTGTCGGTCAATGTCAGCTCTCGTCAATTCCGTGAAGCGGATTTCGTGGATCGGATAAGTCAGATCATCCTGCATACCGGCGCCAACCCAAAGCGCTTGAAACTGGAATTGACCGAGAGCATCATGGTGAAGGACGTTGATGATGTTGTGACGAAAATGGGCGCGCTGCGTGACCAGGGCATGTGCTTCTCACTTGACGACTTCGGTACCGGCTATTCCTCACTGGCCTACCTGAAGCGCATGCCCATCGATCAACTCAAGATTGACCAGGGATTTGTGCGCAACATATTGACCGACCACAACGATGCGGCCATTGCCAAAATGGTCGTGGCACTGGCTGACAGCATGGGGCTTTCCGTGATCGCCGAGGGCGTAGAGACCGGGGAGCAACGCGACTTCCTTGCCGGCCTCGGTTGCCACGAATACCAGGGCTATCTGTTTGGCAGGCCGCTGCCAGTGAAGGACTTTGAGACTATGCTGCTAAGCACACACGATCAAAAGCCGACCGCCTGACCTTCCCTGCGCGCAGACTGTCAATCCTCAACAAAGGCCTCTTCGCGCTTGGCTTTGATGGAAGGCAGCAAGACAATGACCAGCATGACGGCTGCCGCCGCCAGCAAACCAGCCGACAAGCCGCGCGTCACAAACACACTCCAGTCGCCGCGCGAGAGCAGCAAGGCACGCCGCAGGTTTTCCTCCATCATTGGCCCCAGAATAAAGCCCAGCATCATCGGCGAAGGCTCCATGCCAAGCTTGTTGAAGGCGTAGCCAAGAAAACCAAACCCAGCCACCAGCCAGATGTCAAAAGTGCTGTTGTTGGTGGTGTAAACGCCTATCGCACAGAACAGCACAATGGCCGGAAACAGCCAGCGGTAGGGCACCGTCAGCAACTTGATCCACATGCCGATCAGCGGCAGGTTCAGAATGATCAGCATGGCATTGCCGATCCACATCGACGCGATCAAACCCCAGAACAATTCGGGGTTGCTGGTCATCACCTGCGGCCCTGGTTGAACGTTGTGGATGGTCATGGCCCCGACCATCAGCGCCATCACAGCGTTCGGCGGTATGCCCAGGGTGAGCAGCGGAATGAACGAGGTTTGCGCACCTGCATTGTTGGCCGACTCCGGGCCAGCCACACCTCGTATATTGCCCTTGCCAAACGGAACTTCGCCCGGCTTGCCCTTGATCTTTTTCTCCAGGGCGTAGGCAGCAAAGGATGCCAGCAAGGCGCCACCACCAGGCAGGATGCCAAGTGCCGAGCCAAGAAAAGTACCGCGCAGCACAGCCGGCGTCATGTCCTTGAAGTCCTGCCTGGTGGGCCACAGGCCTTGCACCTTGGCGGTGAAGACTTCGCGGTGCTCTTCGGGTAGCGCCAGATTCGAGATGATTTCGCCATAACCAAAAACGCCCATGGCGACGGCCACGAAGCCAATGCCGTCAGTGAGTTCCGGGATGTCAAAGCTGTAGCGCGCCACGCCGGAGTTGACATCGGTGCCGACCAGCCCCAGCAGCAATCCCAGAACAATCATGCCGATGGCCTTGAGCAGTGAGCCCGATGCCAGCACGACCGCGCCTATCAGGCCCAGGATCATGAGCGAGAAATATTCGGCCGGACCGAATTTGAAGGCCAGTTCGGTCAGCGGTGGAGCAAAGGCGGCCTGGATCAGGGTGCCGACACAACCGGCAAAATACGACCCCAGGCCGGCCGCAGCCAGCGCCGGCCCGGCTCGCCCCTTGCGTGCCATCTGGTAGCCGTCGATGCATGTGACGATGGAAGAAGATTCCCCTGGCAGATTGACCAGGATGGCGGTGGTGGAGCCGCCGTACTGCGCCCCGTAGTAGATGCCGGCGAGCATGATGAGGGCCGAGACCGGTGGCAGTGCGTAGGTGGCCGGCAGCAGCATGGCGATGGTGGCCACCGGGCCGATGCC
>CAIYGK010000649.1 GCA_903925725.1 uncultured beta proteobacterium
GTCGTAGCCGCCCAGAATGGACGTCACTTCGTTCATGGCGGTGGTTTGCAGCGGGATCGATTCCTTGAAGTGGCGCACCAGCAACACCAGGCCGAAGGAAGTGCAACCTTGCGAACCATGCATCACAGGCATGCAGGCATCCAGGCCCAGAAACGCCAGGGTGGCACCCAGGGGTTGACTCATCTTGAGCGGGTTCACCGCGCAGGCCTTCTTCAATTCAACAACTTTTGCCATGGTCAGACACTCCCAACGCTTGATGCGGCGTCCACTGGCTCGCCATCGTTACACCACGGCGCCGCAATGCGCACCTGCTGCCAGACCGGGTTGTGAATGGCGCGGTCAATTTCATGCACCAACTCGACCATTCCTTCGTAACCGGCGTAGGGGTGATAGCGCTCCTGGTTAATGTCCAGCCAAGGCATGCGCGCTTTGAGCGCCACAAACTGCGAACGCCCACCCGAGAGCATGATGTCGGCACGCGCGTCGCGCAGCATGGCGTACATCTCGCGCGGCGTCATGTTCTCGATCATGTGGGCGCTGTCATCCTCCGTCAGCCCCATGATTTCGCGGATTCTCTCCTTGTCTTCCTTGGTGCTCTTCTTGACGCTGGTGCCGACAACCTCCATGCCGGCCTCCTGCAGTGCAGCCACCACCGACCATGACTTGACGCCGCCAGTGATCAGAAGAGCACGCTTGCCCGTCAGGCGTTGCCGGTACTCGGCGATGCGCTTGTAGGCACGCGACTCCTCAATCTCGATCAGGCGCTCGGTACGATCCAGCAAGTCGTTAGGCGCGCCCTGCTGCACGAGCAGCCTGGCAATCTGGCGCAGGCTGTCGCTCATGTCACCAATGCCGTAGAACGAGCCTTCAAAGTAGGGAATGCCCCAGCGCTGTTCCATCTTGGTGGCGATGTTGATCATCGCCTTGGAGCACACCATCATGTTGACCCGGGCCCTATGCGCACAGGCAATGTCGTTGTAGCGGGCATCGCCCGCAATGCAGGCCAGCACGCGGATGCCCAGGGCTTCGAGCAGCGGCTTGACCTGCCACAGCTCACCCACGAGGTTGTACTCACCGATGATGTTGATGTCGTAAGGGGTTGTGAACTCCGGCTCGCGGGTACCGATCACGTAGTCCAGCAATGCCTCGGCGCCCAGTTTGTTTCCCAGATACTTCTGGCCGGCAAAGCCCGGCGCGTTGACCGGAATGATGGGTTTGCCAAACTTCTCGGAAGCGCGCTGGCACACCGCCTCAATGTCGTCCCCCACCAGGGCGGTAACACAGGTCTGATAGACAAAGACTGCGGGCGGGTCGTACTTGTCAAGAATCTCGCGGATCGACTTGAATAGGCGCTTTTCGCCGCCATAAATCACGTCGAACTCATTGATGTCGGTGGTGAAGCCGGTACGAAAAATCTGCGGCCCGGAGGATGCGCAGTGCCGGTTGTCCCAGGAATTGCCCTCGCAGGCAATCGGCCCGTGCACCAGATGCGCCACATCCACCACCGGCTGCAGCGCGATCTTGGCGCCGTCAAAAGCGCAGCCGCCGGCAGCAGCGCCGGGCGCGAGCTGCTTGCTGCAGCCCTTCTTGCGATCCTTGTCGCTCTTGCCCTGGTTTTTGTCGCAACCAGGCTCATCAAACACACCGGCGATCCGGACCTTGAGTGCAGTGGACA
>CAIYGK010000650.1 GCA_903925725.1 uncultured beta proteobacterium
AGAGCTGCTTAAAAATTGAGCAAAACCGGGGAAATTGTGACGTTTTCAAATTTCTGCAAAAAACGTGCAAAAAAGCAAATTAGTACAAAGAAATCAACTGCTTACAAGGGAGATTTTGTACCAACTTTAGTAGCTGATGTATTGCAGGGCGGCAGCGATGGATTCGATCAGGTCGGATTGGCGAATGGTGCTCATGGTGAAGTAAACCTCGGGTTGTGCAATGTCGGGGAATTGTAGGCGGGTGCCGGCGCTGTATCTGGGGCGGGCGAGCCCAAAGTTTGACCTTAGTCAGTGGCATGTAAGTGCAAACCGTGACAGTCGCGGGCAGTTCAAAACCATTAGAGGAGTCCTAGCCATGAGTGAGCCATCGTCCGCAATCGAATCCGTACTCGTCGAAAACCGGGTTTTCCCGCCGAGCCAGGCAGTCATCGACGCTGCCCACATCTCCGGCATGGACGGATACAACGCCCTTTGCGCCGAAGCGGCCAGCGATTTCGAGGGCTTTTGGGCCCGGCTGGCGCGCGAGAATGTGGTCTGGAACAAGCCTTTCAGCAAGATCCTGAACGAGTCCAATGCGCCTTTCTACAAATGGTTTGAGGACGGTGAACTCAACGCCTCCGCGAATTGCCTGGACAAGCACATGGGCACGCCGGTCGAGAACAAGACCGCTGTCATTTTTGAGGCCGATGATGGCACTGTGACCAAAACCAGCTACAAGGAATTGCTGGGTCGCGTCAGTCAGTTTGCGAACGCGCTCAAGACCAGCGGCGTCAAGCAGGGCGACCGAGTGTTGGTTTATATGCCGATGACCCTCGAAGGCGTCATTGCGATGCAAGCCTGCGCCCGCATTGGCGCTACGCACAGTGTCGTGTTCGGCGGGTTTTCTGCCAAGGCCCTGCAGGAACGCATCATTGACGCCGGCGCCGTGGCCGTGATTACCGCCAATTTCCAGATGCGTGGCGGCAAGGAATTGCCGTTGAAGGCTATTGTCGATGAGGGTTTGGCACTAGGCGGTTGCGAGTCAATCAAAAACGTTTTTGTTTATCAGCGCACCGCCAGCGCCTGCAATATGGTGCCAGGTCGCGACATCACTTTCAGCGATGCCATCAAAGGGCAGTCCAGCGAATGCGCACCCGTATTTGTCAATGCTGAACATCCGCTTTTCATCCTCTACACGTCAGGCTCTACCGGAAAGCCCAAGGGCGTGCAGCATGCCACTGGCGGCTTCCTGCTGTGGGCCAAACTGACGATGGACTGGACCTTCGACCTGCAGCCGACGGACGTCTTCTGGTGTACCGCTGACATCGGCTGGATCACGGGTCACTCGTACGTTGCTTATGGCCCGCTGGCTGCAGGCGCAACCCAGGTCATTTTTGAGGGCGTACCAACCTACCCGGACGCCGGTCGTTTCTGGCAGATGATTGAGCGTCACAAGGTCAGCATTTTTTACACTGCGCCAACGGCGATTCGTTCTCTCATCAAGGCAGCCGAGAGCAATGAAAAGGTGCATCCGGCGCGCTCTGACCTGAGCAGTTTGCGCATCCTCGGCTCGGTTGGCGAGCCGATCAATCCTGAGGCCTGGATGTGGTACTACAAACATGTTGGCGGCGAACGCTGCCCCATAGTTGACACGTTCTGGCAGACCGAAACCGGGGGTCACATGATTACGCCGCTACCCGGCGCCACACCGCTGGTTCCAGGCAGTTGCACCTTGCCGCTGCCAGGCATCATGGCGGCCATCGTTGATGAGGCGGGACATGATGTACCGAATGGCTCCGGCGGCATGCTGGTGGTCAAGCGACCCTGGCCGTCCATGATCCGCACCATCTGGAATGACCCGGAGCGTTACAAGAAGAGCTATTTTCCGGAAGAGATGGGAGGCGCTTATTATCTGGCTGGCGATGGCGCCGTGCGCAGTATCGACCGGGGCTATTTCCGCATCACCGGCCGCATCGATGATGTGCTCAATGTGTCAGGTCACCGCATGGGAACGATGGAGATCGAATCGGCGCTCGTGTCAAAAACCGATTTGGTGGCCGAAGCCGCTGTGGTGGGCAGACCGGATGACATGACGGGTGAGGCGATCTGCGCCTTCGTCGTCCTGAAACGTCCCTGTCCAAGTGGTGACGAGGCGCGCGCAATTGCCAAGGAACTGCGTGACTGGGTGGCCAAGGAAATCGGACCTATTGCCAAACCAAAAGACATTCGCTTTGGCGAAAACCTGCCCAAGACACGCTCTGGCAAAATCATGCGACGTCTGTTGCGCTCACTGGCCAAGGGGGAATCCATTACCCAGGATACGTCGACGCTTGAGAATCCGGCAATTCTGAGTCAGTTGGGGCAAACCTATTGAAGACGAGTCTTCCTATTTCAAGGAAAGAACCCAGTTGGCCAGTTTTTTGGCTTCCGATTCATTGACCTGGCTATTGACTGGCATCGGGATGACACCCCAGACGCCAGCACCGCCTTTCATGATCTTGCCAGCCAGGAGTTCCGGCGCATCCTTTTGCCCGGCATATTTCCGGGCAACATCCTGATAGGCGGGACCCACAATCTTCTTGTCGATCGTATGGCAGGAGAGGCAGTTCTTGGCCTTGGCCAGAGCCTGGTCGGCCATGGCCGTGTTCGCTATCAGAAACCCGGCAAGCAAAATTGGCAGAGCAACTCTCATCGTCGGTTTCCTCTCGGGTTGGGGTACAGTCGGTGCGAGTAATTGTAGTGATTGCGCCTGTTGGTCATTGCAATACGCGGGCTTGGTCTTCATAGGAGAACATTGGTGTATCTGCTCGGACTTGGACTGATCTTCCTTGTGATGAAATATTTTGCCTTGGGTCCGGTGGCGGCTTGGGAGTGGTGGTACGTGCTCTCGCCGTTTGCTTTGGCGGTGCTTTGGTGGTCCTGGGCCGACTGGTCCGGTTACACCAAGAAGGCCGCCATGTCAAAAGAGGACAAGCGTCGGCAGGAGCGAATCGACCGGAACCACGACGCCATTGGCACGGTCGGGACAAAAAAGAAGCGCTGAGAATGAATCAGTAGTTGTCGAGTACGGCGCCCTTGCTGGCAGTCGACGCATTGAAAGCGAATTTGGCCTGTACACCCCGCGTATAACGCGGCTGAGGGGCCGTCCATGCAGCGCGGCGTCTGGCAATTTCTTCATCGCTGATATTGAGTTGCAGCAGTAACTGGCGGGCATCGATGGTGATGGAGTCGCCCTCCTGGATGAAGGCGATCGTGCCGCCGACAGCGGCTTCAGGCGCCACGTGGCCTACCACCATACCCCAGGTACCGCCGGAGAATCGGCCATCGGTGATCAGACCGACCGATTCGCCCAAGCCCTGACCAACCAAAGCGCCGGTCGGTGCCAGCATCTCTGGCATACCCGGTCCACCTTTGGGACCGAGGTAACGCAAGACCATGACGTCTCCCGGGACGATTTTGCCTGCAAGAATGGCAGCCAGACCTGACTGCTCATCGTCAAAAACCCGGGCCGGACCGGTGATGACAGGATTTTTCAGGCCGGTAATCTTGGCCACACATCCTTCAGGAGCCAGATTGCCCTTCAATATGGCAAGGTGACCTTGCTGGTACATAGGGTTTGATAGTGGGCGGATCACATCCTGATCCGCGCGCGGCACTGCCGGTACGTTTTGCAAGACTTCAGCGACGGTTTGCCCGGTGATGGTGATGCAGTCGCCGTGCAGCAGACCAGCTGAGAGCAGTGTCTTCATGACTTGGGGAATGCCACCGGCACGATGCAGGTCAACGGCAAGGTATTGGCCACTGGGCTTGAGATCGCACAGGACGGGTGTCTTCTGGCGCACGAGCTCGAAGTCGTCAATCGACCAGTCCACCCCGGCCGCATGGGCAATTGCCAAAAAGTGCAGCACGGCATTGGTGGAACCACCGATGGCCATGATCACTGCGACCGCATTCTCAAT
>CAIYGK010000651.1 GCA_903925725.1 uncultured beta proteobacterium
CCATCAACCCCGACATCATGGCCCGCTATGCTGCCAACCGGCTGCGCGTGATCCGGCAGGTGCGCTACTCCATGCATAACGAAAACAGCATCGACCTGGTGCTGTTCCTGAACGGCCTGCCCGTGGCCACGGTTGAACTCAAGACCGACTTCACCCAGAGCATCGGCGATGCCATCGACCAGTACCGCTTCGACCGACACCCCAAACCCAAAGGTCAGGCTGCCGAGCCCCTGCTGTCCTTCCCTGCTGGCGCACTGGTCCACTTCGCGGTCAGCAACATGGAAGTCGCCATGGTCACCCACCTGGTGGGCCCCGCAACCATGTTCCTGCCCTTCAATCTGGGTAACGAGGGCGCAGCTGGCAACCCTGTGAACCCGGCGGGTGGCCACCGCACCGCCTACCTGTGGGAGCAAGTATGGGAACGTGAAGGCTGGCTTGAAATCCTGGGTCGCTACTTGATCGCCCAGCGCGACAAGAAGAAGCAGATCGAAAAGATCATCTTCCCGCGTTATCACCAACTCGATGTGACGCGCAAGCTCCAGACTGCTGTAACGAACGATGGTCCTGGCGGTAAGTACCTGATCCAGCACTCGGCCGGTTCCGGCAAGACCAACTCTATCGCCTGGACGGCGCACTTTCTGGCCGAGTTGCACGATGCCGCGCACAAGAAGGTGTTTGACACCGTCCTGGTGGTGTCTGACCGCAACGTGATCGACTCGCAGCTGCAAGAGGCCCTGTTCGATTTTCAGCGCACCACGGGTGTCGTGGCGACGATCAAGAACACCGAGAGCAGCAAGAGCGCCGCGCTGGCTGAGGCCCTGTCCGGCGCCAAGAAGATCGTCGTCTGCACCATCCAGACTTTCCCCTTTGCACTGGAGGCCGTGCGCGAGCTGGCAGCGACCAAGGGCAAACGCTTTGCCGTGATCGCCGACGAGGCGCACAGCTCACAGACCGGCGAGGCAGCAGCCAAGCTCAAGGCCGTACTGAGTCCAGCGGAGCTGGCTGACCTGTCCGATGGTGGCGAGGTGAGTAGTGAAGACATATTGGCTGCGCAGATGGCGTCCCGTGCCGATGATGCTGGCATCACCTTTGTCGCCTTCACCGCCACGCCCAAGAACAAGACCCTGGAGCTGTTCGGCACGCGCCCGGACCCGACACGCAAGCCGGCACCGGACAATGTGCCCGCGCCGTTTCACGTCTATTCAATGCGCCAGGCGATCGAGGAAAAGTTCATCCTCGACGTGCTGCAGAACTACACGCCCTACAGCCTGGCCTTCCGATTGGCCCATGAGGGCAAGGAACTGGACAACAAGGAAGTCGAGCGCAGCGCGGCACTGAAGCGAATCATGGGCTGGGTGCGGCTGCACCCCTACAACATTGCTCAGAAGGTCGAGATCGTCGTCGAACACTTCCGCGAGTTCGTGTCACCGCTACTCAAGGGCAAGGCCAAGGCCATGGTGGTGGTCGGCAGCCGCTTGGAGGCTGTGCGCTGGCAGTTAGCCATCGACCAGTACATCAAGGATCATGGCTACAGCATCGGCACACTGGTGGCGTTCTCCGGCGAGGTCAACGACAAGGAATCCGGCCCGGACGGCTTCACTGAAAACAGCCCGGCGCTGAACCCCAAGCTCAAGGGCCGTGACATCCGTGAAGCCTTCAAGGGCGACGAGTACCAAATCCTGCTGGTGGCGAACAAGTTCCAGACCGGCTTTGACCAGCCGCTGCTGTGCGGCATGTACGTGGACAAGCGCCTAGCCGGCATCCAGGC